>NZ_BCBJ01000002.1:0-102422 GCF_001320605.1 Pseudomonas sp. NBRC 111133
ATCTCACGGGCAACAAACATGCTGCGACGAACACCAGCAACCAACGGACTACGGCATCAAATCCCCGGTGCACTTGCCTCCAAGGCCCCCTGCCGACGGCGATTGACAAAGAAGTACGCCGCATAGCACAGGGCAATGAAGCCAAAGCCCCAGTACAGCGACGGCCGCTGGGTTTCATCCAGCGCCAGGAACACAAACAGCGAACTGCACAAGGTGATGCACAGCAGCGGCACCAACGGGTACAGCGGCGCCCTGTACTTCAACCCTTGCAGTTGCCCACCTTCACGCAGGTAGGCTTTGCGGAAGCGGTATTGCGCCAGGGCAATGACGATCCAGGTCACGGTGCCGGACATGCCGCTCACCGCCATCAGCACCATGAACAGGGTGTCGGCGGCAATGAAGCTGGTCATCAACGAGATCAACGCAAAGCACAGGGTGATGCTCAGCGCCCGCAGCGGCACACCACGCTTGCTCAGCGGCGACAGGCTTTTCGGCGCCATGCCGCTCTTGGACATGGCCCACAGAATGCGCGTGGACGCATACAGCCCGGAGTTGCCCACTGACAGGATGGCGGTAAGGATGACGAAGTTCATCAGGTCGGCGGCGTAAGGGATGCCGACCATGTCGAACACCTGTACGAACGGGCTTTCCATCAAGCCGGCCTGCTCGTACGGCACGATGGCCGACAGCACGGCAATCGCTAGCACATAAAAGATCAGCACACGGAACACCACGTTGCGCACGGCCCGCGGGATGCTCTTTTCCGGGTGCTCGGTCTCACCGGCTGCCACCCCCATGATTTCACACCCCTGGAAGGCATAGACCACGGTCATCATCACGGCGAAGACTGCCGACAGGCCGTGTGGGAACAGCGACTCGCCCACCAGGTTGTCCAGCATCGGTGCCGGTGCCCCGCTGCTCAGCGGGATGGCGCCAAAAATCACCAACAAGCCAATGACAATGAAACCAAGGATGGTCGCCACCTTGATGCCCGAGAACCAGTACTCCGCCTCGCCAAAAGCGCGGGTGGCCAAGGCGTTGAGGCCGAACAGCACGACCACGAACAGCGCCGACCAGTACCAGATCGGCACCTCGGGAAACCAGCGGGTCATCAGCATGCCGGCGGCGGTGAACTCCAGGCCCACCGTAGTGGCCCAGCTCATCCAGTACACCCAGCCGATCATGAAGCCGGTGGCGGGGCCGATGAACTTGGTGGCGTGGGCCTGGAACGAGCCGGACACCGGCATCTGCACCGACAGCTCACCCAGGCAGACCATCACCAGATACATCAGCAAGCCTGCCACCAGGTAGGCCAGGATCGCGCCCACCGGGCCACCCTGGTTGATGGTCACGCCCGAGCCCATGAACAGGCCGGTGCCGATCACGCCGCCCAGCGACAACATGAAGATGTGGCGGCTTTTCAGTGCGCGGGTGAGCTGGATCTTCTCGTGGGTGTCAGTCATGGTGCACCTCGCCATTACGGCCGGTGCGCGGGGTGGTACGAAGGAAGGGCTGAGCACTAGGGCATGTCATTGTTCTTGTCTCCAGTAAGCCTCATGGACCGCGTACAGCACGGTTGCCATGGATTATTGGAAACAGATGTAAGGCGCCGTTGTACGAACGGATCGAAGATGTAAAAAGTCGTAAGTTTTTTGTACGTCAGCCCTGGATCAGCTGCTCCAGGGTGGCGCGGGCCTGACCGAGCTGGCTTGCCAATGGCTCGCCAAGCGCCTTCAACGCCTGTTCGTCGTGCTGCCGGGCCGCCTCTTCAAGGCAGCGCAATAGCACCGCCAGGCCAGAAAAGCCCAGGGAGTCGCAACTGCCGGCCAAACGATGGGCCAGGTGCAGCACTTCGGTATCGTCCTGGGCCAGCAGCGCCTCGGTCAGTGCCGTGGCGTGCTGCTCCAGTGACTGGCGCAGCACCTTCAGCAAGCCCTGCAGTTTCTGCTCACCCAGCAGCGAACGGTGGGTCTCCAGCAGCGACCAGTCCATGTCTGCGTCAGTGCCGCCCCCTTCGCTGGGCGCCACTTCGGCCAACGCCTTGCGCAGGGTCTCCAACCGCAACGGCTTGGCCAATACCCCCTGCATGCCGGCCGCCAGATAACCCGATACCTGCCCCGGTTGCACCCCGGCCGTCAGCGCCAGAATCCGGCTGGCGCGGTTCGGTCCGGGCGAGGCACGCAGCCTCTGGCACAGTTCCACCCCACTCATGCCCGGCAAGTGTACGTCCAGCAGGATCAGGTCGAAGCGAAGCTGCGCGCAAACCTGCAGGGCCTGCCCGGCGTCTTCGGCAAAGCTCACCCGATGGCCATCGCGCAGCAGCAACCCACTCGCCACCTCGCGGTTCAGTGCCACGTCTTCGACCACCAGGATATCCAGGCTGGGCATGGGCGGCATGGCGGGTGACCGGCCCGGCACGGGTTGCCCGTGGGCCATTTCGAGCTCGAACCAGAAGCAACTGCCCTGCCCCGGCACGCTGTCCAGGCCGATGCTGCCGCCCAGTTTTTCCACCAGGTGCTTGCAGATCGCCAGGCCCAGGCCGGTGCCGCCATAGCGACGGGCCACGGCCTCGCTGGCCTGGACGAAGCGGTCGAAGATTTTCGCCTGCACGGCGGGCTCGATGCCGATGCCATTGTCACTGACCGACAGCCGCAAGCGCTGCGCGTGTTCGCTACTGGCAAGCACCCGCACCCCAAGCTGCACCTGGCCGTGCTCGGTGAACTTGATGGCATTGGCCAGCAGGTTGCTGAGCACCTGACGCAGGTACTGCTCGGCACCGTGCTGGTACTCGCCCAGCTGCTCATCGATATGCAGGTGCAACGTGTCGCCGTTGTCCTTGGCCATGGGCTCAAGCAGCGTCAACACTTCCTGGCACAGTTGGCGCAAGGAAAAATCCACCCGCTCGGCCCGGCTCTCGCCTTCTTCGAGCCGGGCGAAATACAGCACCTCGTTGAGAATCGCCAGCAGCCCCTCGCCGGCCTTGTACAAGGCCTCGACGCGCTGACGGTCAGGCAACTCCAACCGCCCGCCACGCAACAATTCGGCCATGCCCAGAATGCCGTTAAGCGGCGTACGCAGCTCATGGCTCATGGTCGCCAGAAAGCGCGACTTGGCCAGGTTGGCAGCCTCGGCCTCGTCCTTGGCCCGGGCCAGGCTGGCGGTACGCCGCTCGACCATGGCCTGCAGTTCGTCGCGCTTGTCCTGCAGTTCAAGCCGATCACGCTCGCGGCGCTCGATGTCGCTGAGGATGGCGCGGCGCATATCGTCCAAGGCATTGGCCACCGTGTCGATTTCATCCGGGCGCGATGAAGGGCGACGGCCCAGCCGCAACGGCTCCTGCCACTGGCCGGCGCCAATACGGCGAGCGAACTCGGCCATCACTTGCAGATGGCGGGTGACCAGTCGGTAGAAAAGCCCCGACAGCGCCACCGCCAACCCGCACAAAAACACGCCCATCCACAGCAGGCTGGTCAAGCCGGTGGCATACAGCCGCTGATGCACGGCCCCCAGGTCAATGGTCACTTCCAGCTCACCCAGGTGCCTGGCAGGCCCCGAAGGGGGCTGAAAGTCGAGCGGGAAGCGCTCGACGCGCAGCGGCCCTTTGGGCTCGGCCGCCCCTCGCTGCAGTTGGAAGTCGTCGCTGACCAGGCGCACCCGGGCCACATCGGAAAAGTCCACCAGGCCGCGCAGTTGGGTGTCCAGCTGCGCCTCGTCCAGGTCCCACAAGCTGCGCTCCAGGCTGGCCAGATAGCCGGCACGGATCAGCGCCATACGCGCGTCAATGTCGCGCATCTCGCGGCGGTACTCGAAGTACAGCTGCACCCCGCTGGCCAGCACGGTGAAGCACAAGCTGAACAACAGGATGAACAACAGCAGGCGGCGCAGCAGGCCGTCAGCGCGCAGCGGGATCATCGGGCATCCACCGGCAGGTTGATCATGTCCCTGTAGGTGACTTCACTCTGCTCCAGCCAGCGCGCGATCTCTCCGGCCTGGTTCATACGCTGCAACTGCGCGTCGATTTCGTCCATGTGCCGGTTCAGGGGTGATCGCCGCGACACCGCAACGCGCAGGTAGTCCACGCTCAGGGCGCTGGGCAATACGCGGATATCCTGCGCCCCGGGCAGGTGCTCGATGAACAGTTGGCCGGTGCGCCGCTCCTGGATCACATAATCGATGCGCCCACGGATCAGCTTGCCGAAGTTCTGCTGGCTGGAAGACACACGCTCGATGTTCTGGTGGCGGGCCACGAAGCGGTCGAATTCGGCGCCGTAGCTTTCACCGTACAGCAGGCCGCCACGGTAGCCCGCAAGGTCCTCCACGCGCTGGAACCGAACCGGCCGAAGGCGGTTGTAGAACACCGCCACCTCTTCGCGTACCACCGGCTCGGTGGAAAAACGCATGCGCTGGTCACGCTGGTCGCTGTTGTAGGCCAATACCACGTCCACTCGCCCGGCGGCGGCGTCCATCAGGCAGCGCTTCCAGTTGCCCAGCACTACCGTCTGCACGTCGTAGCCCATGCGGGTGAACAGCTCGCGCACTACGGTCGGCGCCAGGCCGCGCACCTGGTGGCCATCGCTCCAGGAGATCGGCGGGTACACCGGGTAGTCGCAATAGCGCACCGTCTCGGCCGCACCGGCCTGCGCGGCGAGCAGCACCAGCGCCACCCCCAAGGCGCGGGGGGTCATGCTGCCACGCTGGCAGTGAACAGGTAGCCGGTACCGTGGATGGTGATGATCAGTTGCGGCTCGGCCGGGTCATCGTGCAGCTTGCGCCGCAGGCGGCCGACCAGCACGTCGATGGAACGGTCGTTGGGCACCCACTCACGGTTGCGAATCTGGTCCATCAACTGATCACGGCTGAGGGTATGGCCGCTGTTGCGCAGAAACACGCTGAGCAACTGGAATTCACCGTGGGTGAGCAGGGTTTGCCCCCCGCGCGCGTCAATCAGGCGGCGGCGGTCGGTGTCCAGCGCCCAGTCGGCAAACTGCTTCAGCGACTGCGCACAGGCCGGCACGGGGTGCACTTCGCGAGCATGGCGCACGCGGCGGATCAGGTTTTTGGCGCGCGACACCAGCTCACGGGGGTTGAGCGGTTTGATCACGTAGTCATCGGCGCCGCATTCCAGGCCAACGATACGGTCGATGTCGTCGTTGCGCCCTGTGATGAGGATGATGCCCACCTCCGAGCGCACCCGCAGCTCGCGGGTCAGGGTGAGGCCGTCCTTGCCGGGCAGGCGGATATCCAGCAGCACCAGGTCGACATCCTGGCTGCCGAGCAAGGCTTCGGCTTTTTCTGCCGTATCAGCGCAGTGTACGTCGTAGCCTTCCTGGGAAAGATAGGCCTGCAGCAAGTCACGAATAAGCGGATCGTCATCGACGATCAATACCCGAGGCGTCATTGCGTGTCGTCTCTTTTTATTGGTGTTGTTCTACACACTCGCGCCAGCAGCGTACTCGTTACTGAACAGGCGATCAACAGCCCTCGGGCAGGCTGAAACGGCGCCGACCACCGGCTTGCAGGCCATCGACCCAGGCTTCGCAGATAGTCACGCCCTGCTCGGGCGTGAAGGTGCCGGGGTTGAGCCCCGACTCCAGCCACAGGCCGTCGAGCAAGGCGCTGAGGCTAATGGCGGCGAGGTCGGCATCGAAGCCCTGCCAGCCCTCATCCCCGGCGAGCGAGGCCAGCAGCTGGCTCAGCTCCTTGCGGTACTCGCCATAGGAATGGTCGTGCACCTGGTTGATTGCATCAGCTGTCTTGACCGCGCCCCAGAACGCCAGCCAGGCGTCAAGCAGTTGCGGGTCGAGCAACTCTGCGCAGAACGAAGCGCGGAAAAACGCCGACAACCGCTCGCGGGCATTGGGCGCGGCCTGGGCCATGGCTTCACGCAACAGGCCCATCACCCGCCCGGTAACCGCCAGGTAGGCCTCGGCCACCAGTTCGTCCTTGCCGGCGTAGTGGTGGCTGATCAGCCCTACCGAAACCCCCGCCTCGGCCGAGATCTTGCGGATCGAAGCCCCCTGGAAGCCATGGCGCTTGAGGCACACCAGGGTCGCTTCGACCAGGTTGGCTTTGCGCAATTCCGGCAGCATGCGGTGGTAGCGGGCTTCCTGGTTCATGGGCGGCTCTCGGTTCGGGGGCTGGACTGAACGACTGTACAACAAGCCGGCGTGCGTGATAAACCCTTGGCTCTCCTGCCCACAACAACAAAAGCGGCTGCCATGAACGACCTGATCACACGCGACCTGGACCAGGGCCTGCTGACCCTGGCCTTCAACCGCCCCGACAAGCTCAACGCACTGAACACGGCCATGTACCAGCGGCTGGGTGACCTGCTGTTGGCGGCCAGTGAAGACCCGGGTGTGGAGGCAATCATCATCACCGGTGGGCCGCAGTGCTTCACCGCGGGCAACGACCTGCGCGATTTTCTCGACAACCCGCCCGGTGATCTGGACAGCCCGGTATTTCGCCTGATGCGGGTGGTGATGGGCCTGGACAAGCCGCTGATCGCGGCAGTCAGTGGCGCGGCCATCGGCATTGGTGCCACCTTGCTGTTGCATTGCGACCAGGTGCTTGTCAGCCGTTCGACCAAGCTGCGCATGCCGTTCGCGCCACTGGGTGTGTGCCCGGAGTTTGGCTCCAGCCTGCTGCTGCCTCGCTTGCTTGGCCAGGCCCGTGCGGCCCGCTTGCTGCTGGGCAATGAACTGCTCAATGGCGAACAGATGGTGGCCTGGGGGCTGGCCAACGAGCTGCATGAGGATGGCGAACAGTGCCTGGCCGCCGCCCGGCGGCTTGCGCAGCAGCTGCAAGGCTACCCGCAGGCGGCGCTGCGTATCAGCAAGCGGCTGCTCAAGGACAGCCAGCGGGCCGAGCTGGAGGCGACGGTGGCGCGGGAGAGCCGGCTGTTTATCGACTGTTTGCGTACCGAGGAAGCACGGACCGTGTTAAGGGGCCTGATCAAGGATTGAATGGGCTGAGGCTAGTATCCGGTCATCTCCAGATACCCGCGCCCACCCGCACTCCCCGTCAACCGCACCGGCCCTCCCCAATACGGAAACCGCGTATCCATCCATGCCTGCGGTTCCACTGCATCCACGTGTATATCTACCCCATGCGCTGGTACCTGCACCCGCCAGCGCGTTGGCACCTGCTTGTCATTTTTCTGAGTCACCAAAGCAAGCGCCTGCATCTGGATCTGCTCCCCATGAAGCGCCTCCACCTCTCCTTGCGGGCCTACCCAAGTGCCGGCGCGATACGCTTCACCCTGCGCCTCGCGCACCTGGAACAGCATCAGCTTGGCGCCACTGTCCAGATGCAGGGAAAACCAGTCCCATCCCGTCTGCCCGGCAGCCAGCGGCTGGCTGCTCCATTCCCGGTCCAGCCAGGCCTGACCAGTGACAGCAATGCACAGGCCATCACGCTCCACCTCCCCGTGCACGCGGTAAAAAGGCTGGCTGTAATAATAGGAAGCCTGCCCCTTGCCAGATTTTTCGCTGTAACCCTGGTCGCCGTGCAGCACCAAGGGCCGCTCACTGCGTAAGCGCAAGTCGTAGCGGAACGCTTCACCACTGGCGCTCATCCGCAGGCTTTCGATGCCATCGTTGCCCTGCAATACCCAGTCATTAATCCACGCCCGAAACGGCTGGGCGTGCACGCCGGCCTGGCCGATACCACCGCGCGCCAGGCTTTCGCCAGACTGATGCCCACCCGGGCCGGTCAAAGCCGCATGCCCCATCCACAGGTTCGGGCTGTTCCAGTCAGCGGTTTCTGGGCCGGGGCGCAGTGCCGAGCGGAACAGCGTCCACTGCGCGCCCCAGTCGCGCCCCTGGGCGTCCTTGAGGTTGGCGGTGACATACCACCACTCGATGCGAAATCCGTCGTGAGGGCCGTGGTCATCGCCACCACCCGAATGGCGATACGCGACTACCTGCGAAGGCGCAACGCGGTGTATGGCACCGGCTACGCCGGTGTTCGCGGGTGAACCCGCTCCCACAGGGAACGCGGTACGCCATCAATTATGGATCCATTATAGATCCGATAATCGCCCATAACATCGTTATTCATAGATTTTTGTGTTGACCAAGGAAGGCAGGCCTGGCTCTAATGGATCCATTAAATAAAAACAAAACCCGGAGAGCCTCCCCCATGTACCCCAAAAACACCTGGTACGTAGCCTGCACCCCCGACGAAATCGCCACCAAACCCTTGGGCCGACAGATCTGCGGCGAGAAGATCGTGTTCTACCGCGCCCAGGAAAACCGCGTGGCCGCCGTGGAGGACTTCTGCCCGCACCGTGGTGCGCCGTTGTCGCTGGGTTACGTTGAAGACGGCAACCTGGTGTGTGGTTACCACGGCCTGGTGATGGGCTGCGATGGCAAGACCGTGTCGATGCCGGGCCAGCGGGTACGGGGCTTTCCCTGCAACAAAACCTTCGCCGCCGTCGAGCGCTATGGCTTCATCTGGGTCTGGCCCGGCGACCAGGCGCTGGCCGACCCGGCGCTGATCCCGCACCTGGAATGGGCCGTCAATGAAGAGTGGGCCTATGGCGGTGGGCTGTTCCATATCGGTTGCGACTACCGCCTGATGATTGACAACCTGATGGACCTCACCCACGAAACCTACGTGCACGCCTCCAGCATCGGCCAGAAAGAAATCGACGAGGCACCGCCCGTCACCACCGTCATCGGCGACGAAGTGGTCACCGCCCGGCACATGGAAAACATCATGGCCCCGCCCTTCTGGCGCATGGCCCTGCGTGGCAACGGGCTGGCAGACGATGTGCCGGTGGACCGCTGGCAGATCTGCCGCTTCACCCCGCCCAGCCATGTGCTGATCGAAGTGGGCGTGGCGCATGCCGGCAAAGGGGGCTACCACGCGCAGGCGCAGCATAAGGCGTCGAGCATCGTGGTGGACTTCATCACGCCAGAGAGCGACACCTCGATCTGGTACTTCTGGGGCATGGCGCGCAATTTTGCGGCGCAGGACCAGGCGCTGACCGACAACATCCGGGAAGGCCAGGGCAAGATCTTCAGCGAAGACCTGGAGATGCTGGAGCGCCAGCAACAGAACCTGTTGGCCTACCCGGAACGCAACCTGCTGAAGCTGAACATCGATGCCGGTGGCGTGCAGTCGCGCAAGATCCTGGAGCGGCTGATTGCCAAAGAGCGCATGCCGCAACCACAACTGATTGCCACCAGCGCTAGCCCTGCCTGAGGAGAAGCCAAGATGATCGATGCCATAGTGGTTTCCCGCAACGATGAAGCGCAGGGCATTTGCAGCTTCGAGCTGGCAGCAGCGGATGGCAGCCTGCTGCCCGCGTTCAGCGCGGGCTCACATATAGATGTGCACTTGCCCGATGGGCTGGTGCGCCAGTATTCCTTGTGCAACCACCCCGAAGAGCGCCACCGCTACCTGATCGGTGTGCTCAACGACCCGGCCTCGCGGGGTGGTTCACGCCGCCTGCACGAGCAGGTACAGGCCGGCGCACGCCTGCGCATCAGCGAACCCCGCAACCTGTTCCCGCTGGCGGAAGGGGCTCGGCGCAGTGTGCTGTTTGCCGGAGGTATCGGGATTACCCCTATCCTATGCATGGCCGAGCAGCTGGCGCAAAGCGGTGGGGATTTCGAACTGCACTACTGCGCCCGCTCGAGTGAGCGTGCCGCCTTTGTTGAACGCATTCGTAAAGCGCCTTTCGCCGACCGCCTGTTCGTGCATTTTGACGAGCAGCCGGAAACGGCACTGGACATCGCCCGGGTGCTGGATAACCCGCAGCCGGATGTACACCTGTATGTGTGTGGGCCAGGTGGTTTCATGCAGCATGTGCTGGACAGCGCCAGGGGCCTGGGCTGGCAGGAGGCTTGCCTGCATCGGGAATATTTTGCCGCAGCGCCGGTGGATGCCAGCAACGACGGCAGCTTCTCGGTACAGGTCGGCAGCACCGGCCGGGTGTTCGAGGTGCCTGCCGACCAGACGGTGGTGCAGGTACTGGAACAGCACGGCATCGAGGTTGCGGTGTCGTGCGAACAGGGCATTTGCGGCACCTGCCTGACGCGCGTGCTGCAAGGCACGCCAGACCATCGCGACATGTTCCTGACCGACGAAGAGCAGGCGCTGAACGACCAGTTCACGCCCTGCTGCTCGCGCTCGAAGACACCCCTGCTGGTGCTGGATATCTGAACCGGCCTACGACGAGGGCAGAATCACCTTCATGCCCTCTTCCACCGTTGCCCCGCCGAAGGTTTCGGCGTAGCGCAAGGTGGCGTTGGCGTGCTCGCGCATGATGGCTTCGGCGCGGGCGCCCTGGCGATTGACCAAGGCATCGAACGCCGCATGGTGTTGCATGTGCGCGAAGTTGAAGCGCCGGTATTCGCGGGGCAGGTCGTGGCGGTCCACGGCCAGCGCTGTGACGGAGGCAAACGGCAGGTGATCGTTGCGCGCCAGGGCATCGGCGATGGCCGGGTTGTGGCTGGCTTCGATGATAACCTGGTGAAAGCGCATGTTGAGGTCGTGGTAGGCCTGCAGGTCTTCCTCGGTGACGAAGCCCTTGTCGAACAACTGGTCGCCTTCGACCAGGCAACGTTGCAGCGCTTCGCGGGCCTGGGCTGACAGGCCACGTTCCGCAGCCTGGCGGGCAGCCAGGCCTTCCAGTACGCCGCGTACCTCGACGGCGCCGGCGATGTCATCGGCACTGACCGAACGCACCTGAAAACCCCGACCGCCAAAACGCACCAGCAGACCTTCCTGCTCAAGGGTGCGAAACGCCATGCGCACCGGCATGCGTGACACGCCGAACAGTTCGGCGGTGGGGACTTCCATCAAGCGCTCGCCAGCTGCAAGCTCGCCCGAGGCGATCATCTTGCGCAACGCGACCAGCACCATTTGACCAGGCTTGCTCATCTGGGCTACTTCCAGGGACATGAGCGGGCATCTTAGCGTATGGCGGGGAGGTGCTGTTGGTTTGTTCGGGCAATACGAGAGACGGTGCGGCGTGTCATTGGGGCTGCTGCGCAGCCCCAATGCCTTAAAGGCGGCGCGGTAAAAGCTTTATAGCGACAGCGGATAGCTGACAATCAGGCGGGTCTGATCGAAATCACTGTTGAAGCTACGCCGGTTGGTCGCGTTGTTCAGCCGGATGTTAAGGTTTTTCAACGCCCCGCTCTGGAAGGTGTAGTTCACTTCGGTATCGCGCTCCCACTCCTTGCCATTGCGGCCGGCCGCCGTGGTCGCGTTCTCACCATGCCCGTAACGCACCATGGCCAACAGCCCTGGCACCCCCAATGCGGCAAAGTTGTAGTCATAACGCACTTGCCACGAGCGCTCGTCGGCGTTGCTGAAGTTGCCGTTGAACATGTCGTTGCCCAAGGTACGGCCACTGCTGCCATACACCGACATCCACTGGCTGTCGCCACTGACCTTCTGCAACCCCAGGTACAGCGTGTGGCCACTGTGCGAGGCCGACAGCAAGGCGTAACCCGTACGGCTCTGGATGTCGCCGATGCGCGCCTGGCCGTCATCCCGGTCGATGAAATAGCCAAGATTGGCCCCCAACGTCCACTCCCCCACCCGTTGGTTGTGCAGCAGGTTGAAGTAGCTTTGCTGGAAGATGTCCTCCAGCTGCGAATGCCAGGCACCGATCAGTGTGCGCTGCTGGTTGAAGCGGTACTCGGCACCGGCGTAGTTGAAGCCGTCCGAGGTGACCCCGGGCGCGGCCCAGGCAGAAAGGTCTTGCATGTCGGACGAGTTGCGCAGGCTTACTTCACGGTACTGGCCGACCTGCAGACTCAAGCCTTCGATCTCTCGCGAATCAAGCATCGCCCCACGGAATGTCTGCGGCAGCAGGCGGCCATCGTCGTAGCGCAGCAGAGGGATGTCGGGCAGCAGCTCACCAACCTTCAGTTCGGTCGCGGAAATACGCAGCTTCGCCGCCAACCCTGCCCGGCCATAATCGTCGGTTGCACGCCCGTCATCGTGCACCGGCAGCAATTCGGAACCGCTGGTGCCACCGCCGCTGTCCAGCTTCACACCGAACATGGCGATACCGTCCAGGCCAACACCGATCACCCCCGGGGTGTAGCCAGAGCTGAACTTGAAGATGAAGCCCTGGGCCCATTCTTCGACCTTGCTCTTGGCCGCCCCCGGGTCGCGGAAATCGCGGTTGAAGTAATAGTTGCGCAGGGTCAGCCCGGCCTTGGCATCGTCAAGGAAGCCTCCCTCCTCGCCCCAGGCCGGCAAACCCAGGCCAAGCGCCAGCGATACCGCCAGGACCGAACGGGCCAGCGTGCAAGTTGTGTGCATCATTATTATTGTTCTCCGCTTTACTTGGGCGCAGCCGCCAGCCCCAGACCAACAGACACCTGGGGCGATAAGCTGCATTCAGGTGCCCGGCCAGGCCGGGCGGCACTTAGTGGCTCAATGCATCGGTAGGTAGAGCAGGTGCCGGCTTGGCCACCGGTCGCAGCAACAGCAAGCACCCTGCCGCCAGCACGAACACGCTGGCGAACACCCCGTACAGGTGCAGCGGTTGCCAGCCACCATCGAGCAACACACCGGCCACGGTGGGCGACAGGATCGCCCCCATGCGCCCGATGCCGATGCCCCAACCCACGCCTGTCGCACGTACCGAAGCGTCATAGACCACCGGCGACAACGCATACAGCCCGGCCACGCAGCCATTGGAAAACAGCCCGATCAGCAGCCCCAGCGCCAGCGCCGCACTGACCGACTCGCCATTGGCCACGAACAACACCAGCAGCGCTGCGGTGATAAGCATGAACAACGCCAGCACCCGCGTCAGCGGCCAACGCGAAGCCAGGCCGCCGATCAGCGCCGCACCGAGGATGCCGCCGACGCTCAGCAGCACCCCGCCGGTAATGCCCTGCTGTGCCGACAGGCCAGCGGCGACCAGCAGTTTCGGCGTCCAGCTCATGACGAAGTAGAAGCCGAACATGACCAGGAAAAACAGCAGCCAGATCACCAGCGTGGTGCGGCGCATGGCAGGCGCCAGCAGTTGCCGGAAGCCGCTGGCGGCGCCCTGTTCCCTTGCAGTGGGTGTTGGCAGTTGTGCCAGCGCCGGCTGGCCGAGGCGAACGGCCAGGCGATTGACCCGTGCCAGCGCATTGGCCGGGCGACGTGCCAGCAGAAAGTCCAGCGACTCCGGCAACCACAGCAGCACCAGCGGGATCACCAGCACGGTGACAATGCCGCCAAACAGGAACACCGAGCGCCAGCCCCATTGCCCCAGCAGCCACACCGCCAGCAAGCCGCCCAACGTCGCGCCCAGGGCGTAGCCGGTGGACTGCAGGCTCACCGCCAGCCCGCGCCAGCGTTTGCTGGCGTACTCACTGGCAATCACGTTGCTGCTGGCCAGGATGCCGCCGATGCCCAGCCCGGTCAGGCCACGCAGCAACGCCAGTTGCAACGGGGTTTGGCTCATCGCCGAAAGCAGCATGCCGACACCAGACAGCGCCAAACACAGCAGGATCAGCGGGCGGCGACCAAAGCGGTCGGCCCACGGCGCAATGAACAACGAGCCGGCCGCCATGCCGAACAGGCCGGCGCTGAGCAGCAGCCCTACCTGTGCCCCGTTCAGGCCCCACTCGGCAGACACCGAGGCAGCCGTGAAGGCCATCACCAGTACGTCGAAGCCATCGATCATGTTGAGGATGATGCAAATACCAATGGCCAGGCACTGGAAGCGGCCCATCGGGTCGTTGTCCAGGCGTTGCTTGAGATCGGCATTCATAAGGTCACCTGCCGGTTCACAGGTGGGAGAACAGATACGCACACGCAGGCAAAGCGCAAGGAACCCTGACGGTTCCGTAGCCCTGGAAAACCACTCATGACTGGACCCTTTTTGTAATTGTTGTCGCATACGGCTGGAGGGCTCCGGCCGTTGTCAGGCGCTAATCAACCAGATAGTGGATCCACAAACAATCACTTCGAAGGTGGAGGCTCGGGGTGAAACGCGGTTAACAAAGAAATAAAACGACTAAAATAAAATTTTATTACGTATTTTCAACAGCTTATACATTTATTCTATAAATGATTTCTTGTTCGTTTATCGCACAAATTTTATCTATGGATCCACAAATACACCAGAATCGCCCCCAATCCCCTTCACCCAGGGTTAGCCATGAACAAATCTTCATGATGTGCGCCAGCGCCCTGATCACGGGGCACACAGCCCCTACGCGCTTTCTGATGGGCTCCACTCACCTTGAGGCTGCGGGGCGTGTTGCGTAGCATCCCCCGCCCGTTCGCGCGCCCGCACGGCCAACGCGATACCCGTAGAAAGAAGAGCCCTGATGCCACAGCCCATCCCCCTCAAGGACCACGAAAAGGAAAAGCACCTGGTCAACCGCCGGCTTCTGGCCTGCGCCGCCCTGGTGTTCAGCCTGTGTGCCGTTCTGGTGGGACGGCTGTACGTATTGCAGGTGCTGCAGCACGACCAGCAGACAGCCGTGTCGGAAAACAACCGCGTGCACGTACTGCCCATCGCCCCCGAACGCGGGCTGATTTACGACCGCAACGGCGTGGTATTGGCAGACAACAAACCCAGCTTCGACCTGACCATGACCCGCGAGCGGGCCGGTGGCGACTCGGCCAAGGTGCTCGATGCCCTGACCCAGGTACTGGGCCTGACCGACGACGACCGCAAGCAGTTCGACAAGGACCTGCGCCGGGGCCGCAAACCGTTCGAGCCCGTCACCTTGATGGTGGGCCTGAGCGAAGAGCAGATCGCCCTGGTGGCCGTGAACCAGTTCCGCCTGCCAGGCCTGGAGGTTGAGCCGCAGTTCATCCGCGAGTACCCGCTGGCCGAACATTTCGCCCATTCGGTAGGCTATGTGGGGCGTATCAACGAGAAAGAGGCCAAGGTCCTCGACAGTACCGAGTACCGAGGCACCCAATCGATCGGCAAGACCGGCATCGAACACTTCTACGAAAGCCAGCTGCACGGCCACGTGGGCTACGAAGAGGTCGAGACCAACGCCCAGGGCCGGGTGATGCGCGTGCTCAACCACAAGGACCCGACCCCGGGCCAGGACATCGTCCTGACCCTGGACGCCCACCTGCAGATAGCCGCAGAAAAAGCGCTGGGCGACCGCCGCGGCTCGGTGGTGGTGCTGGACCCGGCCAATGGCGATGTACTGGCAATGGTCAGCAACCCCAGCTTCGACCCCAACCTGTTCGTCAAAGGCATCAGCTTCAAGCAGTACGCCGAACTGCGCGATTCCATCGACCGCCCGCTGTTCAACCGCGTGCTGCGCGGCCTGTATGCCCCAGGCTCGACGGTGAAGCCGGAGGTAGCCATCGCAGGCCTCGACAGCGGCGTGATCACCCCGGGTAGCCGTGTATTCGACCCGGGCTACTACGAGCTGCCCAACTACGACCACAAGTACCGCAACTGGAACCGCAGCGGCGACGGCTGGGTGGACATGTACACCGCCATCATGCGCTCCAACGACACTTACTTCTACGACCTGGCGCACAAGCTGGGCATCGACCGCCTGCACGACTACATGGCCGAATTCGGGCTGGGCCAGAAGGTGTCACTGGACATGTTCGAGGAAGCCTCCGGGCTGATGCCGTCGGCCGAGTGGAAGCGCGCCACGCGCCGCCAGGCATGGTTCCCGGGCGAAACGCTGATCCTGGGCATTGGCCAGGGCTACATGCAGGTCACCCCGCTGCAACTGGCCCAGGCCACCAGCCTGCTGGCGAGCAAAGGGGTGTGGCACCGCCCCCACCTGGCGATGACCGTGGGCGGCGATGCGCCAGTCGACCCTAACCCGATGCCCAACATCGTGCTGCACGACAAACATGCCTGGGACCAGGTCAGCCAGGGCATGCAGATGGTCATGCACGACCCGCGTGGCATCGCCCGTGCGGCGGCAGCGGGGGCACAGTACCGGATTGCCGGCAAGAGTGGTACCGCGCAGGTGGTGGCGATCAAGCAAGGTGAGCGCTACAACCGCAACAAGACCCTGGAGCGGCACCGTGACAACGCCTTGTTTGTCGGCTTTGCACCGGCCGACCACCCGAGTGTGGTGGTGGCGGTGATGATCGAGAACGGTGAGGCTGGGGGCCGGGTGGCAGGGCCGGTGGTGCGGGAGGTGATGGATGCTTATCTGCTGGATGAGCAGGGGCATCTGAAACCTGAGTTTGCGGCAGGAGTGACGGCTCACAGCGCGCCACACATTTAAGCATTTTGGTGTGCCTCGCCAGGGCGAAAATCAGGCATGGGCTTACCGGCCTCTTCGCGGGCAAGCCCGCGAAGAGGCCAGCGATACAAACGCTCACCCCCAGGACAGACGCTCTTGTCATTGTGAGTGAATCATTCGCCCAGGTAGGCCTTCTTCACCTGGTCGTCATGCAGCAAGGTCTTGGCGCAGCCTTCCAGGCTGATGCGCCCACCATCAATCACGTAAGCGCGCTGGCAGGTCTGCAATGCCAGCCGGGCGTTCTGCTCCACCAGCAGCAACGTCACCCCACCCTTGACCACCTCGACGATGGTTTCGAAAATCTTCTGCACGATGATCGGCGCCAACCCCATGGACGGCTCGTCCAGCAACAGCAGCTTGGGCCGCCCCATCAATGCCCGGGAAATCGCCAACATCTGCTGCTCGCCACCCGACATGGTGCCGGCCAGCTGGAAGGCGCGTTCCTTCAGGCGCGGGAAGATACCGTACATGCGCTCGATGTCGGCAGCGATGGCGTCCTTGCCGTCGCGCCGGCTGAAGGCGCCCATTTCGAGGTTTTCGTGCACCGTCAGCTTGGGAAAGATCCCTCGCCCCTCCGGCACCAGCGCCAGCCCTTCGCGGATCAGGTCGTGGCCCTTGATCGCCGCGTGCGCCTTGCCATCGAAGGTGATGCTGCCGGCACTCGGTTTCAGTAGTCCGGCCAGGGTTTTCAAGGTGGTGGTCTTGCCCGCGCCGTTGGCGCCGATCAGCGCCACCATCTCACCCTCGCCCACCCTCAGGTCGATGCCCTTGATGGCCTGGATGGCGCCATAACTGACCTTCAGGTCGCTCACCTGCAGAATGTTCTTCATGCCACTGCCTCTGCACCCAGATAAGCCTCGATCACACGTGGATCCTTGCGCACGTCGGCCGGCAAGCCGTCGGCGATCTTGCGACCGAATTCAAGTACGGTGATGTGGTCGCACAGGCCCATCACCAGTTTCACGTCGTGCTCGATCAACAACACGGTTTTGCCATCCGCCTGCATCTTGCACATCAGTTGGCGCAGGCCTTCGGTTTCCGAGGCGTTCATGCCTGCAGCCGGCTCGTCGAGCGCAATCAGCTTGGGTTCGGTGGCCAGTGCCCGGGCGATTTCCAGGCGACGCTGGTCGCCGTAGGACAGGCTCTTGGCCAACTCGCCGGCCAGGTGGCCGATGCCCACGTAATTCAGCCAGTAACGGGCGGCCTGGCGGATTTCGCGCTCTTCACGCACGCAGGCCGGGGTACGCAGGATGGCGCCGAACACACCGCTGCGGGTGCGCACATGGCGGCCAATCATCACGTTTTCCAGGGCGGTCATGTTGTGGAACAGGCGAATGTTCTGGAAGGTGCGGGAAATACCCGCCTCCACCACCTTGTGCGGCTTGCTGATGCGCAGCGGCTTGCCGTCGAACATCACACGACCCTGTTCGGCCCGGTACAGGCCGGTAAGCACGTTGAACAGGGTGGTCTTGCCAGCACCGTTAGGGCCCAAAAGCCCGCGAATCTCGCCACGGCGAATATTCAGGTCGATGCCGTGCAGGGCCTGCAGGCCACCGAAGAATTTACTGACCTGATGCAGTTCGAGAAGG
Source organism: Pseudomonas sp. NBRC 111133 (assembly GCF_001320605.1). Lineage (NCBI taxonomy): Bacteria > Pseudomonadati > Pseudomonadota > Gammaproteobacteria > Pseudomonadales > Pseudomonadaceae > Pseudomonas > Pseudomonas sp. NBRC 111133. The sequence continues at coordinate 17,804 of NZ_BCBJ01000002.1, forward strand.
ATATCGCTCATGCCTTGTCAGCCTCTTTGATCGGGAGTTCGAAGGGTGCCTGTTGAGGTACTGCAACGACCGGCGGGGGCTCTGCTTGCGCTTCACCCTCGTGCAGCTCGGCACGGCGGCGGTCGGATGGCCACAGCCCTTCGGGCCGGAAACGCATGACCAGGATCAGCGCCAGGCCGAACACCAGCATGCGCAGGGTCGAGGCATCCAGCACGTTGCGCAGGATGTCGCGGCTGATGAAGGTAACGTTGTCCATCACCCATGGCTGGATCCAGTTGACCAGGTCGCGGAACAGCTCGGGCATCACTGACAGGATCAGCGCCCCCAGCACCACGCCACGGATCGAGCCCATGCCGCCGAGCACTACCATGGCCAGCACCATGATCGACTCCATCAGGGTGAACGATTCGGGGCTGACAAAGCCCTGGTAGCTGGAGAACAGCACGCCAGACACCCCGCCAAAGGTCGCGCCCATGGCGAACGCCAGCAACTTGAGGTTGCGCTTGTTCAGGCCCATGGCCTCGGCGGCCACTTCGTCTTCACGCAGGGCCATCCAGGCACGGCCGATGCGCGACACCTCCAGGCGCTTGGACAGCACGATGCAGAGGATGACGATGAACAGGAAGAACAGGTAGTAGCTGATCACCGGCGAAACCTGCAGGCCGAGCAAGCTCCAGCTTTGCTGCAACGACAGCACCGGTGCCGCACCTGCATCCGGCGCATGGGCCCATGGCCCGAAATCGACGTGCAGCGGGGCAATGTTGCTGATGCCCTGGGGGCCGTTGGTGAGGTTCACCGGCTGGTCCAGGTTGTTCATGAAAATGCGGATGATCTCGCCGAAACCCAGGGTGACGATAGCCAGGTAATCGCCGCGCAACTTGAGCACCGGCGCCCCGATCAGCACACCGCAAATGGCTGCGGCCACGGCTGCCAGCGGGATGATCACCCACACCGGCCAGTCCAGCACAGCCTCGATCAGGCCGGCCATTTGCAAGTGCGGCGAGGCCAGCAGTGCGTACAGGTAGGCACCAATGGCGTAGAAGCCGATGTAGCCCATGTCGAGCAGCCCGGCGTAACCGATGACGATGTTCAGGCCCAACGCCAGCAGCACGTAGAGCATGGCAAAGCCAAGGATGCGCACCCAGGTGGGGCCGAGCATGGGGATGGCCTCGATCAGGAACGGCAAGGCAATGAAGCCGAGGATCAACAGCAGGTACTGGGTCTTGAGGTTTTTCATGACCGCCTCCTCACGCCCGGTCGGCCTGGCGTTCGCCAAGCAGGCCGTTTGGCCGGAACAGCAACACCAGAATCAGTACCGCGAAGGCGAAGATGTCTTGGTAGTTGGCGCCCAGGAAACCGCCGGTGATCTGGCCGGTGTAGCCCGCTGCCAGCGACTCGATCAGCCCCAGCAACAGGCCGCCGGCCATGGCGCCGAACAGGTTGCCGATACCGCCCAGCACCGCCGCCGAGAACGCCTTCAGGCCCAGCAGCAAGCCCATGTAGGCATCGGCCTGGCCATAGTTGATCGCACGCATTACCCCGGCGATGGCACCCAGGCTGGCGCCGATCAGGAAGGTGGCGCTGATCACGCGGTTGATGTTGATGCCCATCAACCCGGCCACTTCCTGGTTTTGCGCGGTGGCGCGCATGGCCTTGCCCAGGCGGGTTTTGTCCACCAGCAGCCACAGGCCAAGCATGATCACCACGGCTATCAGCATGATCGACAGCTGCACGTTGGTGATGGTGGCGCCGAACACGTCGACCGGCTGCGTCTCGACCACTTCAGGGAAGGTCTTGTAGCCGCGCCCCCAGATCATCATCGCCAGATTCTGCAGGGCGATGGAGATGCCAATGGCGAGAATCAGCGGGGTTAACCGCGGGGCTTTGCGCAAGGGCCGATAAGCGTACTTTTCCATTCCCTGGGCCAGCAGCATGCACACCACCGCGGCGGCCATGATCGCCAGAAGCAAGGTAATGAGCCCGGGGGCAAAGCCTGCGCCAGCGAGCATTGTCAGTACCGAAATGGTCACCATGGCGCCAACCATCACCACCTCGCCGTGGGCGAAGTTGATCAGGCCGATGATGCCGTAGACCATGGTGTAGCCCAGGGCTACCAGGGCATAGATGCTGCCCAGCACTAGGCCGTTGAGGACCTGTTGCAACAAGATATCGAAATTACCGTCCACGCGCTGAATCCTCGAAACTGCGTTGTCGTCGGCGCGCGGCGGCTCAGCGCCACACGCCAACAGGCCTGGCAGGTGGGAAAAGTCTTCTTGTTATGTCGCAGGCCGGCGCCTGCTTGTTATGAGGTGCTGCTTAGTCGCGCTCGACCGACAGGGTTTTCCAGCCGCCGTCAGCGAACTGGAACACGGTGGCCGCCGGATTCTTCAGGTTGCCCTGGTCGTCGAAGGCGATGGTGCCGGTGACGCCTTCGTAGCTCTGGCTCTTGAGCACAGGCAGGTACACTTTGGGGTCGTCGGAACCGGCCTTGACCATGGCGTTGATTGCCGCCCAGGTGGCGTCATAGGCGGCGGGCGACGACTGCACCACGCCCACGCCGAACTTGTCCTTGAGCTTCTGCTCGAAAGCCGCGCCCTTGGGCATGTCCTGCAACGGCGTGCCGTAGTTCCAGGCGTAGGTGCCTTCGGCGGCGCTGCCGGCCATCTGCCTGAACGAATCGTTGGGCAGGTTGCCGATGTTCATGAAGCGCGCCTTCAGGCCCAGGTTCTTCATCTGCTTGGCCATCGGGGCGGCCTGGTAGTCGAGGGCGGCAAAGAACACTGCATCGGCCTTTTGCGCCTTGGCCGTGGTGAGGATGGCATTGAAGTCGGTCGACTTGTCATTGGTGTACTCGCGCACCACCACGTTGCCACCCGCCGCCTTGACCGCCTTGGTCACCTCATCGGCCAGGCCTTGGCCATACGCAGTGCGGTCATCGAAGATGGCAATGCGCTGGGCCTTGAGCTGGCTGACCAGGTAATTGCCGGCATAACGGCCGAGGGTGGCGTCGTCATTGACGGTGCGAAACACCGAGGGGATACCCTGGCGGGTCAAGGTGGGGTTGGTGGCCGAAGGCGAGATTTGCGGAATGCCGGCGGCGGCGTAGATTTTCGAAGCGGGAATACTGGTGCCAGAGTTGTAGTGACCAATCACCACCGCCACTTTCGAGTCCACCAGCCGCTGCGCCACCGCAGTGCCTGTGCGCGGGTCGGCGACATCGTCTTCGGAAACCAGCTTGAACCGGGCCACCTTGTCACCGATTTTCAGCTGCTGCTGGTTGGCCTCTTCCACCGCGATCTGGATGCCATGCTCGACGTCCTGTCCCTGGTGCGCCGAAGGCCCGGTCAGGGGGCCGGCGAAGCCGATCCTGACGATTTCACTGTCTGCTGCGTGTGCCGTCCCCATGGCCATCAGCAATGTTACCGCGGTCGCGAGGGCTGTACGCCCTCCTTTGTTGTTATTCATGCTCAGCTCCCAGTAGTGGTTGGACGAACCTCGACATCGCTTACCGCATGCGAATTGGCCGGAACGCCATCGCACTTGTAAGATAACAGTCAGCAGGCAACTGTCAATGGGTGTATGCTACGGGAGAAGGTAAAATAATCTTTCCGGCGACAAGCGATGCACGCAATCAAAAAGCAGGGCGTGAGCCTGACTAGTAAGATGTTTGATAACATATGCCGACAACATCACCGCTGGTTGGCTACGGATCCAGCCGCAAGGGGCATCAGGGCTGCGCGCAACCTGCCGGAGAATCAACCGTGATGAGCCAATCAGTTTCAGGAGCAACCCTTCTATGAATGCGTCGTTAGGCACGCGCCGCGCCAACCTGGCGGAAACCGTGATCCAGGAGCTTTCCAGCCGGATCGACAACGGCACCTACGGCCCGGGCGACAAACTGCCGTCCGAACAGGAGCTGTGCAAAGAGTTCAACGTCAGCCGCCCGGTCATCCGCGAGGCGGTGGCCTCGCTGCGCCTTGGCGGGCGCCTGATCGCTCGCCAGGGTGTGGGCGTATTCGTGGTCGAGCAGGATGTAAAGCGCATCGGCTTCGCCATCGACAGCGTTGTCGATGATGTACGCGCTGCAGCGCAGATCCTTGAACTGCGTCTGGGCATCGAGACCGAATCGGTCGCCCGCGCCGCCGAGCGCCGCAGCCCTGCGAGCATGGCGGCGATCACCGAGGCGTTCGACCGCTTCAACTCGCTGGACGGCGCCACGCAAGAGGAAGAAGCCAAGGCCGACTTCGAGTTCCACCTGGCGATTGCCCGCGCCACTAGCAACCCGCACTTCACCCAACTGCTGGAGGCGCTGGGGCCGGACATCATCCTCGACCTGAACCTCAAGCATGGGCAGGTCACCGGCAAGAACCGCCTGGCGCATATCAAGAAAATCGCCCGTGAACACGGGGCAATCCTGTCGGCAATCAGCATGGGCGACGTAGCCAGTGCGCGCACGGCGCTGCGCAAACACCTGGAAGAGAGCCTGTCGCGGTATCAGCGCTTGCTCGACAGCAAGGCCTGATCGCTGCCCTGCGCTGGCCTCTTCGCGGGTGAACCCGCGAAGCAGGCGACGCAGTTCATGAACAACGCATCAGGCGCGCAGCTGGTACCAGGTGGTCTTGAGCTGCGAATATTTGTCGAACGAATGCAGCGACAAGTCGCGGCCAAACCCCGACTGCTTGCCCCCGCCGAACGGCACCGTCACATCCAGCGCATCTACCGTGTTCACCGACACCGTGCCGGCCTTCAACGCCCGCGCCACCCGGTGCACCTGATTGAAATCATCGCTCCACACCGAGGCAGCCAGGCCATACAGGCTGTCGTTAGCCAGGCGCACCGCCTCTTCTTCCGTGTCGAAGGTGCTGACCGCCAGCACCGGCCCGAACACTTCCTCCCGCGCCAGGCGCATGCGCCCCTCGACACCGGCAAAAATGGTCGGCTCGATGTAGTTGTCCGAGCCTTCGACAGTCAAACGCCGACCGCCACACACCAACCTGGCGCCCTCTTGCCCGGCGCGGGTAATGGCGGCCTCGATGCGGCCGGTCTGCTCGGCATCGACAATGGCACCGGCGCGGCTTGCCGGGTTCAGCGGGTTACCCGGCATCCACTGGCGTGCCTTGGCCTGCAGGCGCTCGACGAATTCGTCATGGATCGAGCGCTGCACATACAGCCGCGAGTTGGCGGAGCATACCTCGCCCTGGTTGAAGAAAATGCCGAAGGCGGCCTTTTCCGCCGCCAGGTCCAGGTCTTGGCAGTTATCGAACACCAGGTTGGGGCTTTTGCCACCGCATTCCAGCCACACTTGCTTGAGGTTGGACTGCGCCGAGTACTGCATGAAGTACTTGCCAACCTGGGTAGAGCCGGTGAATACCAGGCAGTCTACGTCGGGGTGCAGGCCCAGCGCCTGCCCCGCCTGCTCACCCAGGCCCGGTATCACGTTCAACACACCTTCCGGCAAGCCCGCTTCCAGGGCCAGCTGGGCCAGACGCAGGGCCGAGAACGGGGATTGCTCGGCGGGTTTGAGTACCACGCTGTTGCCGGCCGCAAGCGCCGGGGCCAGCTTCCAGGCGGCCATGTCGAGCGGGAAGTTCCAGGGCACCACGGCGGCGACCACACCGAGCGCTTCCCGGGTAATGGTGGCAAGCGCGTTGGGTGCAGTGGGTGCCACTTGGTCGTAGAGTTTGTCCAGCGCCTCGCCGTACCAGGCGAACACCTGGGCCGAGCCCGGCACATCGATGGTGTAGGCATCCATGACGGGCTTGCCCATGTTCAGCGAGTCCAGCAAGGCCAGTTCTTCGCGATGGGCCATGATCAGCTCGGCCAGGCGCAGCAGCACCTTCTTGCGCTCGCCGGGGGCCATGCGTGGCCACGGGCCTTGCTCGAAGGCCCGGCGGGCGCTGGCCACTGCAAGGTCGACTTCAGCCTGGCCGCAGGCAGTGACCTGGGCCAGTACGGCGTTGGTGGCGGGGTTGATGGCGGCGAAGGTGGCGCCATCCTGGGCGTGGACGGCTTTGCCGCTGATAAGTGCCTGCGACGGGAGGTACAGGTCCGAGGCGCGTTGTTGCCAGAATTCGAGGGTGTACATTTGTACTCCTTAAACCTTTGGAGCAGTCTTTTGGTGAAGGGCTGCGCGTCTCCTGTAGGAGCGGGTTTACCCGCGAACACCGGCGAAGCCGGTGCCATGCACTGCGGCGGCTGATTCGCGGGCTCGGCCGCTCCCACAGAGAAATGTGTCGGGCTTGCGAGCGGGTTAGAGTTTGCCGACCAACCGGGCCGTGCGGTCCACGGCAATCCGCGTCTTCTCCACCAGCTCATCCAGCTCGCTGTGGTTGGCGATCAAGGCAGGGGCCATGATCATCCGGCCCAGGGTCGAGCGAATGATCACCCCTTCCTCGAAACCGAACGTACGGCACTGCCAGGCCAGGTCGTTCTCGTTGGCAAAACGCTTGCGCGTTGGCTTGTGCTCGGCAAACTGCAACGCCGCCACCAGTCCGGCACCCTGCACCTGGCCGATCAACGGGTGGTCAGCGAACACCTCGCGCAGGATGCGTTGCAGGTAGGGCCCGGTGTCGTCCTTCACCTGGTGCACGATGCCTTCGTCGCGCAGCGCCTTCAGGTTGGCAATGGCCACCGCCGCCGCCACCGGGTGGCCGGAATAGGTCAGGCCATGGGCAAACACCCCACCGCGCTCTACCAACGCCTCGGCAATGCGCTTGCTCAGCACCAGGCCGCCCATGGGCACGTAGCCACTGGTCAGGCCCTTGGCGATCGACAGGGTGTCGGGCTCGAAGCCGAAGTATTCGTGGGCAAACCACTCGCCGGTGCGGCCAAAGCCGCCAATCACCTCATCGGCGCACAGCAGCACGTCGTACTGGCGGCAAATGCGCTGAATTTCCGGCCAGTAGCTTTCCGGCGGGAAGATCATGCCGCCCGCGCCCTGGAACGGCTCGGCAATAAAGCCGGCAACGTTCTCGGCGCCAAGCTCAAGGATTTTTTCCTCCAGCTGCAAGGCGCAACGGCGGCCAAACTCGGCCGGGGTCAGCTCGCCACCCTCTGCGTACCAGTACGGCTCATCGATGTGCGCAACGTCCGGAATCAACCCGCCCATTTCGTGCATGAACTTCATGCCGCCCAGTGCAGTGGCCGCCAGGGTCGAACCGTGGTAACCGTTCCAGCGGCCGATCATGATTTTCTTGCTTGGCTGACCCACCACCTGCCAGTAGCGGCGCACGGTGCGGATCAGCACCTCGTTGGCCTCGGAGCCCGAGTTGGTGTAGATCGCGTGGCTGTAGTGCCCCGGCAGCAGGCTGAACAGCAACTCGGACAGCTCGATCACCGCCGGGTGGGTGGTGTGGAAGAACATGTTGTAGTACGCCAGCTGGTCCATCTGCGTGGCAGCGGCGGCCGTCAGGTCACGGCGGCCATAACCGAGCTGGGTGCACCACAGGCCAGACATGCCATCCAGGTAGCGCTTGCCCTCGCTGTCCCACAGGTGCATGCGTTCGCCCCCCACGATCACCCGCGGCCCTTCGGCGTTCAGCGCCTTCTGATCGAGGAAGGCATGGATATGGTGTGCGGCGTCGGCTGCCTGGTAGTCACGGGTCTGGCGTTGCGGGGCGAAAGGCGCGTTCATTGTTGGTTTTCCTTTGCGGTGGGGTTGCAGGGCAGCCGTCGCTCAGCGCAGCTTGCCCATGTAGCTTTCAAGCGGGTCCTTGCCCAGCACACCCTGGGCATTGGCCAGCGCGTCGATGAACAGGGAAAACAGCTCGGACTGGGTACCGATGTCGAGCTTGGCGTAGACGTTCTTGCGGTGCGATTTGATGGTGTCTTCCGAAACACCCAGGCGCTCGGCCAGCGACTTGGTCGAGTGGCCACGCAGGATCAGCTGGGCAATACGGCATTCACGCTCGGTCAGCAACGAGCTGCCGAAGTTGTTCAGCGCAGCGTGGATGCGCTGTTCGAGGATGTTCTCGAAACGCCCGGCGCGGCTGTCCAGCCCGGCGAAGTGCTTGCCGAGTACCGCCAGCACCCAGGGCGTGACGCGCCCGAACAGCTCGCGGGTCTGTGTATCGAGCTTGTCGGTAAACGCCAGCGACACCGCCAGGCTTTGCCCGGGCGCCACCTGCAGGATGTAGTTGAGCTCATCTTCCAGGTGCGAGTGGCGGTAGAACGACTGGTAGTACTCGCTGACCTCGAAGTGGTCGGGGGCCACTTCGAACAGGCCATAGCAACCGGACGCGACCTGCTCCACGCAAGCACCGTAAAACGGGTCGAGCAGGTAGAAGCCCGACAGGTAGCGGCTGACATTGCCCTCGGGCTGCCAGGGCGCCTTGTCGTCCTGCTCGAACAGCGCGCAAGGCATGCCGTCGTGCGGGTAGAGGTACACCGTGGTCGCCTGGATCGACCGGATCACGCCAAGTGCAGCAAACAGGTTGTCGGCGAAGCCCGGGCGGCCGATGGCCTCGGTGACCTTGGCCAGGTGCTCGAACCACTGTTCTGAAAGCAATTGATTAGTCACTGTGGGCCTGCCGTTTCTATTCAGTGGCACCGCCGCCAGTGCGGTGCGTTGTTGACCAGATACTCCCACGCCGCTGCAGGTACCGAAATCACCCGTTGGGGTGAGTCGGCCAAGGGGCGCCCCCTCACCCCAAAGGGTGATTCCGGGCACCCACAGGGTGTGGGAGCATCAAACCGCCCCAGCGCTGCGAGCCTTGCGCTCGACCTCCTTGCACACCCCCCACCGGTAGCGAGCCTGCTCGCGTACTGCGGTGCCCTGCATCCCTTTCCAGGAGTTAGCAATGCATACAACAACAAGTACAGCCCATTCGCCTGCTTCGCATGCACCGTCACACCCCGGCTTCAGCACCGGCCGCTTCCGTAAGTCCATGGGCATGACCGCCCTGGTGCTGTTCGGCCTGGCCTACATGGTGCCCCTGGCCGTCTTCACCACCTACGGGCTGGTCACCCAGATGACCAAAGGGCACCTGCCCACCGCCTACCTGCTCACCCTCGCCGCCATGCTGCTCACCGCCTACAGCTACGGCCGCATGGTCCAGGCCCACCCCTACTCCGGCTCGGTCTACACCTACACGCGCAAAGCCTTCGGCAGCCACATCGGCTTCATCACCGGCTGGACGCTGCTGCTCGACTACATCTTCCTGCCGCTGCTCAGCTACCTGCTGATCGGCATCTACATGTCGGAATACTTTCCGGCGATCCACGCCTGGGTGTGGGTGGCGGGCTCCATTGCCCTGGTCACGTTCCTCAACCTGATCGGCATCGAGTCGATCACCCGCGTCAACTGGATCCTGGTGGTAGCGCAGTTGGTGTTCATCATCGTCTTCGTCGCCCTGTCCGTGCTCAAGCTCAACGGACAGGCGGAGCCGGTGTCGCTGCTGGCCCCCTTCCATCACGAAGGCTTCAACGTGCCGTTGATCATGACGGGCGCCGCCGTGCTGTGCCTGTCGTTTCTCGGCTTTGACGCGGTGTCGACCATGGCTGAGGAAACCAACAACCCGACCTACCGCATTCCCGTGGCGATCCTGGCCGTGTCGCTGATCGGCGGCTTGCTGTTCCTGGTAGTGTCGTACTGCGCACAAATGGTGTTCCCCGACTGGGGCAGCTTTGCCGACCCGGACTCGGCCTCGGTGGATGTCATGCGCCGTGTGGGCGGCGAATGGCTGGTAACTGCGTTCACCGCCACCTACGTGGCCGGCTGCTTCGCCTCGGCCATGGTGTCCCAAGCCAGCGTCTCACGCGTGCTGTTCGCCATGGGCCGCGACGGCGCATTGCCGCGTGCGTTCGGCCAGCTGGTGACGAAAAAGCGCGTACCGGCGACTGCCATTCTGGTGGTCAGCCTGCTGTCCCTCATCGCCCTGGTCATCACCCTCGACACCGTGGCCAACATGATCAGCTTTGGCGCCCTGTTCGCCTTTTCGGCGGTAAACCTGGCGGTGGTCAAGCACTACCTGGTCGATCAGAAGCTACGCGGTGGCCGCAACTACCTGCTGTATGGCGCCATTCCCGGCCTGGGTTTCCTTAGCACCCTGTGGCTGTGGAGCAGCCTGACCAGCCTGTCGTTCACCATCGGCCTGTGCTGGATGGGCATGGGGTTGGTGGTGCTGATGGGGCTGACCAAGGCGTTCCGGGTGAAGCTGCCGGAGTTGCAGATGGCCGAGTGACGCTGAGCACCGGGTGATAACCGTTCGTTATCACCCGATCCGCATTAATCATTATTCAGCCTCCCGTTAGCCGCCTACAGTCCCAGCGCAACGACTGTCATTGCCAACGGGAACCGAAATGTCCATCGAACATCGCCTGAACCACATCGCCGGCCAACTCAGCGGCAACGGGGACGTGCTGCTGAACAGCTTCGACGCCCACAGCGGCGAGCCGCTGCCGTACGCCTTCCACCAGGCAACCGGCGACGAAATCGAGGCTGCCGTGCAGGCTGCCGAGGTTGCCTACCCGGCCTACCGCAGTACCCGCCCGGCACAGCGCGCCGCCTTCCTCGACGCCATCGCCAACGAACTGGACGCCCTGGGCGACGACTTCATCCAGCATGTCACCCGCGAAACCGCACTGCCCGAAGCCCGCATCCGTGGCGAACGCAGCCGTACTAGCAACCAGTTGCGCCTGTTTGCCGAGGTGGTACGCCGTGGCGACTTCTACGCCGCCCGAATCGACCGCGCCCTGCCCCAGCGTTCCCCGCTGCCACGCCCGGACCTGCGCCAGTACCGCATCGGCGTGGGCCCGGTGGCCGTGTTCGGCGCCAGCAACTTCCCACTGGCCTTCTCCACCGCAGGGGGTGACACCGCCTCGGCGCTGGCAGCGGGCTGCCCCGTGGTGTTCAAGGCGCACAGCGGGCACATGCTCACGGCCGCTTATGTCGCCGCAGCCATCGACCGCGCCGTGGCCAGCAGCGGCATGCCGGCAGGGGTGTTCAACATGATCTACGGTGCCGGCGTGGGCGAAGCGCTGGTCAAGCACCCGGCCATTCAGGCAGTGGGGTTCACCGGCTCGCTGCGGGGTGGCCGCGCCCTGTGCGACATGGCTGCCGCGCGCCCGCAGCCAATCCCGGTGTTCGCCGAAATGAGCAGCATCAACCCGGTCATCGTGCTGCCCCAGGCGCTGCTGGCCCGTGGCGAGCAAGTGGCTGCAGAGCTGGCCGCCTCGGTGGTGCTGGGTTGCGGGCAGTTCTGCACCAACCCGGGCCTGGTCATCGGTATTCGGTCGCCGCAGTTCGAGCACTTCGTGCACACGCTGGTGGCGCGGATGGCCGACCAGGGTCCACAGACCATGCTCAATGCCGGAACCCTGCGCAGCTACCAGAACGATGTGCAGCACCTGCTGGCACACCCAGGCATCCAGCATCTGGCCGGGCAGCCGCAAACCGGTAACCAGGCCCGGCCACAGCTGTTCAAGGCTGACGTAAGCCTGCTGCTGAACGGCGACCCACTGCTACAGGAAGAAGTATTCGGCCCGACCACCGTCGTAGTGGAAGTGGCCGATGCCCAGCAACTGGCCGAGGCGTTGCGCCACCTGCAGGGCCAGCTGACGGCCACCCTGATTGCCGAGCCTGACGACCTGCACGCCTTTGCCGGACTGGTGCCACTGCTGGAACGCAAGGCCGGGCGCCTGCTGCTGAACGGCTACCCGACCGGCGTAGAGGTATCGGACGCGATGGTGCATGGCGGGCCTTACCCGGCCACGTCCGATGCCCGAGGCACCTCGGTCGGCACCCTGGCCATCGACCGCTTCCTGCGCCCGGTGTGCTTCCAGAACTACCCGGAGGCACTGCTGCCGGATGCGCTGAAAAGCGCCAACCCGCTGGGGATTGCGCGGTTGGTGGATGGTGTGGCCACCCGGGAGACGGTTTGATCGGGCACTGAGGTAGCCTGTGCCGTCCTCTTCGAGGCGCCTAATCGCCGCGAAGAGGACGTTACAGGCTCACACCATTGATGAATTTTGGTTGTCAGCATTGAATAATGCAGCACCGACAATCAAACCCAATTCATCAAAAGGCCGGCCATGTACTCCTCCGAACGCCTCAAAGGCATCGATGTTTTCGTCGCCGTCGCCGATATGGGCAGCTTCACCGCAGCCGCCGAGCGGCTCAACCTCACCAGCTCGGCCATCAGCAAGAGCGTGGCCCGGCTGGAGGCTCGCCTGGGCGCACGCCTGTTCAATCGCACCACCCGCAGCCTGTCGCTCAGCGAGGCGGGCGTGGTGTTCTACCGCACTTGCACCTCGGTGCTGACTGACCTGGAAGAGGTCGAGCACGCACTGGTCGCCAGCGATAGTCAACCCCACGGCAAAGTCCGAATAGAGCTGCCCGCCTCCTACGGTCGCTTGCATGTGCTGCCACTGATCCTCGACTTCATCCGCCTGCACCCTCTGCTGCAGCCGCATGTGTCGTTTTCCGATCGTTTTGTCGACCCGGTGCACGAAGGCATCGATATCGTCGTGCGCATCGGAGGCCCGGATGCATGGCCGGCCGCGCTCGGCCACCAGTACTTCGGTGCCCAGCGCCTGATGTTCTGTGCCGCCCCCTCCTACCTGGAAAAGCACGGCGTGCCGCAAGACGAGCGCGACCTGGAACACCATCACTGCATCGGTTATGGCCACACCGACGGCATGGTCAGCCCATGGTTCTTCAAGGGCCGCCAACCTGGCGAGATGGAGCGACGCACCGTGCAGCCGCGCATCGCGGTGGGCGACGGCGAGGGGGAAGTTGCAGCCGTGCTGGCCGGACATGGCATCGGCCAGCTGCCCACCTGGCTGACCCAGCAACACCTCGATCAAGGGCGCCTGGTGGAGGTGTTGCCGGCCCTGGCCACCGACGGCCTGCCGATGAACCTGGTGTGGCTGAAAAGCCGCGAAGGGTTACCCAAGGTGCGCGCCTTGCGTGACTATCTGCTGCCCCGGTTGTCGCCTCACGGCACCCGTGCCAGCACAGCGGGCTGACGCGAAAGGCTGCTCACCAGCGGCACCAGGCCCAGCGCCAACAGCGCGACACCGGCGGCCATGTAGCCCAGGTACTCGATACCCAAACCAGGGATGGTCATGCCACCGAGCACGGCGCCCAGGCCGATCCCAGCGTTGGCCGCCGACACATTGGTGGTACCGGCCAAGGCTTGGGCATGCGTCACCGAACCCATCACCCGCACCTGGCTGACGGGGTACAGCGCCGTGTTGGCAATGCCCCACACCGCCAGTGCCAGGCAGAATGCCAGGCCGGAACCTGCCAGCGGCACCAGCGCCGCCATACCTATGGCCAGCAGCAGCAGGAACAGCGCCGTCGCCCAGAGCGGTGAACGGTCCACTGCGCGCCCGCCGATCCAGTTGCCAAACAGGCCGACTGCGCCAAAGCCCATCAGCCACCAGCCGGTATGTGCCGGTGCGACGCCGACAACCCGCTGCAGCAGATCGGCTAGGTAGGTGTAGCCGGTGAACATCGCAGTGAACACCACCACCGACAGCAGCACATTGGCGAGAAAATAGCGCTCCTTGAAAATGCGCGCCTGCTGCATGAAATCGATTTTCGCCGTGCGGGCGACTCGCGGCATCCACAACCCCATGGCCAACGCCATCAGCAGCGACAGCGCGGCCAGTATCCAGAACGCGCCACGCCAGCCCACGGCATTGGCCGCCACGGTACCCAGCGGAATGCCCAGCAACATCGCCGCCGAGATGCCCAGATAAACCTTGGCGATGGCCTGCCCCGCGCGATCACGCCCGGCCAGGTGCCCGGCCGTTTCGCTGGCCGTGCCCCAGAACACCGGCAATGCCAAAGCCGGAATCACCCGCGCGATAGCCAGCACCCAGAAACTGTTCGATGCCGCAGCCAGCGCATTGGCTGCGGCAAACACCAGCAGGATGGTGATGAACAACCGCTTGCGGTCCAGATGGGCCAGTGCGGCTGTCAAGACCGGGCCGGTAAGCATGACGGTAAAGGCAAACAGCGTGACCAACTGGCCCGCCATCGAGATCGATATCCCCAGGTCCTGGCTGAGCGCGGGCAGCAACCCGACAATGAGGAACTCAGTGGTGACGATCAGGAATGCCGAGAAGGCCAGGATGGCGATGCTGATAGCAACGTTTCGGCCGGCAGTGGCAGCCCCAAGGCTGGATTCATGAACAGACATCAAGACAGGCTCCAGAAAAGAGGCTGTCAGTCTATTGGCAAAATGAATTCCTATTTCTGGTCATATTTCACAAATTAAATGATCCATATTCATCAATAACCGGTCAATGTATACAACTTTCAGGAATTCTGATTACATAACCGTTCGCCTACGACATCGGTAAACGCCGATGCGTATTGCGACGGGCCTTAGCCATGTCATCTGCAACCCGCAAGAAAACCCTCCTCGTCAAAAACGCTGCACTCCTGGTCACCATGGACGGCGAACGCCGCGAAATCAAACACGGCGGCCTGTTCATCGAAGGCAACCTGATCAAGCAGGTCGGCTCCAGCGACACCTTGCCAAAACAGGCCGATGTCATCCTGGACATGGCCGGCAAAGTGGTGATCCCGGGCCTGGTCAACACCCACCACCACATGTACCAGAGCCTCACCCGCGTGGTGCCTGCTGCCCAGGACGGTGAGCTGTTCAACTGGCTGACCAACCTGTACCCGATCTGGGCACGCCTTACCCCCGAAATGATCGCGGTGTCGACCCAGACCGCGATGGCCGAACTGATCCTGTCCGGCTGCACCACCTCCAGCGACCACCTGTACATCTACCCCAACGGCTGCAAGCTCGACGACAGCATCCATGCCGCCGCCGAAATCGGCATGCGCTTCCACGCCGCGCGCGGCAGCATGAGCGTGGGCCAGAGCCAGGGCGGCCTGCCGCCTGACGCGGTGGTGGAAAAGGAGGCCGACATCCTCAAGGAGTCCCAGCGCCTGATCGAGGACTACCACGATGCCAGCCATGGCGCGATGCGCCGTATCGTGGTGGCGCCCTGCTCGCCCTTCTCGGTCAGCCGCGACTTGATGCGCGAAGCCGCCGCCCTGGCGCGCCAATACGGGGTGTCGCTACACACCCACCTGGCCGAAAACGTCAACGATATCGCCTACAGCCGCGAGAAATTCGGCATGACCCCCGCCGAATACGCCGAAGACCTCGGCTGGGTCGGTCATGATGTCTGGCATGCACACTGTGTGCAGCTCGACCAGCACGGCATCGAGCTGTTCGCCCGCACCGGCACCGGGGTCGCCCACTGCCCTTGCTCGAACATGCGCCTGGCCTCGGGCATCGCCCCGGTGCGCAAGATGCGCGACCACGGCGTGCCGGTGGGCCTGGGGGTCGATGGTTCGGCGTCCAACGATGGCGCCAGCATGATCGGTGAAGTGCGCCAGGCCCTGCTGCTGCAACGGGTAGGCTTCGGCCCCGACGCCATGACCGCACGCGAAGCCCTGGAAATCGCCACCCTGGGCGGTGCCAAGGTGCTCAACCGCAATGACATCGGCGCCCTGGCGCCCGGCATGGTCGCCGACTTCGTCGCCTTCGACCTGGGCCACGTGGCCTATGCCGGCGGCCATCACGACCCGCTGGCGGCACTGGTGTTCTGCACCCCGACCCAGGTGCACACCAGCGTGATCAACGGCCGTGTGGTGGTCCAGGACGGCCAGTTGACCACCGTCGACCTGCCCCGCGTGCTGGAGCGCCACAACCAGCTGGCGCACCAACTGGTCAGCGGTGCGTGATGCACCCCGCGTTACCCGTCACGCCTGCTGGCGGGTAGCGCACACCACGATTTCCCGAATGCACACCGATTGAGGCTGGCCGTAGGCAAAGCCGATGGTCTCGGCAATGGTCTCGGCCGTGAGTACCCCGCCCATTTCCTGCTTCCAGTCGTTGTAGCCGGCCTTGATGGCATCATCGGTCGTGTGGCTGAGCAGCTCGGTATCGACCGCGCCTGGCTCGATGGTGATCACCCGCACGTTGCTCGGCGCCAGTTCTTCACGCAGGTTTTCCGAAAGGCCAGTGACGGCGAACTTGGTACCGACGTAGGCGACATGGTTGGGGAATGCCTTGCGACCGGCCACGGAGCTGACGTTGATGAGGGTGCCGTGCTTGCGCTCGACCATACCGCTGGCCACGGCATGGATGCCGTTGAGCAGCCCACGCACGTTGACGTCGAGCATGCGGTCCCACTGCTCCGGGTCCTGGGTGGTGATGTTGCCCAACAGCATCACCCCCGCATTGTTGATGATCGCGTCTACCGGCCCAAAGCGCGTTTCGGCTTCGGCGACGGCGGCCTGCACCGCAGTGCGGTCGGTGATATCAACCGACAGTGCCAGCGTGTTTGGCAACTGCAGTTGCTGCATCGGCGCCAGGCGACGCGAAAGCAGCAGCAAGGCGTGGCCACGGCTGGACAGTAGCCTGGCGGTGGCCAGGCCGATGCCGGAGCTGGCGCCGGTAATGACTACCAAGGGTTTATGGGTGTTGGTCATGGTCACCATCCTGTTATCCGATTTGCCTATGGGTAAGAAGTAGAGCCAGTATAGAAACCTGTTTTTCTTGCGAAAAATGGGAAATTCCTTTCACAGCCATCGGCATCACTTATGGGTACCCTATGGACTATCGCCAGCTTCGTGCCTTCATCGCCGTGTTCGAAGAGCGCAACATCACCGCCGCCGCGCGCTCGATTCACCTTAGCCAACCGGCGCTTTCCGGCAGCATCAAGGCACTGGAAGAAGCGCTGGGCACCACGCTGTTCGTTCGCCAGGCCCGCGGCGTTGAGGTAACAGAGGATGCCCGGGCGCTGTACCCCGAGGCGCAGCGCATGGTCGCCGATGCCAACCGCCTGCTTGGGCGCTTCAAAGGGGATCGTGAACGCACGCCGTTGCAGATCGGTGTCGAGCAGGATGTGAGCGCGGCGGTGCTGGGCAAGGTGGTGCTGGCAGCGGCAGCCCTCCAGCCTCCGGTGCGCCTGCAACTGGTGACCGGCTGCATGGGCGCAGTGCGGCTCGCCAGCGAGGAACTGCGTTGTGAGGATGAACTGTTTCTGCCGCTGCACAGCGACCGGTTCGTCCTGGCGACCGCACCGCAGGCCCCCACCAAGGCCCAGTGGATCACCTGCCCTGCACAGCCCAGCCATCAGCGCCTGCAACCGTTTTACAGCGGCACGCCTGTGGCAGAGGCCGATAGCTTTGCCCTGGCCCTGGAGCTGGTCGCCGCAGGCCTGGGCACCGCGATCGTGCCGGAGTCACTGGCGGCCGAGCACCGTGGCGTACACAGCGAGCCTATGCCACAACTGGACCTGCGCCGACGCATCGGCCTGTGCTACTCGGCCCAGGCGCTGGCGCTCGACGGTGTCATCCAGCTGCGTGATGCCTTGTAGCCGGACCCTTCAACGATCAAGTGCGCAGCACGTGCTCCCCGGCGTTGCTCGGCAAGCGGATGGCATCCACCAACGCGACACAGGCGATCAATGCAACGCCGATCAACGCCCAGTGAAAGTCGCTGACTGACATCTCACTCTCGCCCCCCCGCACCATCATCGCTACGCGTAGCAGCAGCGCCACCACCGCCACCCCCAAGGCCATCGCCAGCTGGAAGCACATGCTGAACAACGTCGAAGCCTCGCCCATCTGCTGCTTGGGCACTTCGGCAAAGCCGACAGCGTTGTAGGTGGTGAATTGCATCGAGCGCGAAAGCCCGCCCACGAACAGCACCACCGCCATCCAGTACCACGGCATGTCTGGCTGCAAGCCCAGGCAAGCCAGAATGCATCCAACGCCAATCACGCCATTGACCAGCAACACCCGGCGAAAGCCATAACGGCGCAGCAAGCGGGTGGTGAACGGCTTCATCGCCAGGTTGCCCGCGAAGATCGCCAGCACCAGCAGCCCGGCATCCACTGGCGACAGGCCAAAACCGATCTGCAACAGCAGAGGGATCAAAAACGGCAAGGCGCTGATCGACAGGCGGAACAAGGTACCGCCCACGATGCTGACCCTGAACGTGGGGATAGCCAAGGTCTCCAGTGGCAACAGCGGTGCAGGATGGCGCTTGCAGTGACGGATCGCCAACCCGCTCAACCCCCCACCCAGCAACACCAGCGTCAGCCCGCCCTCCAGGCTGCCCCCCGCCAGTGAACCAAGCATTTCCAGGCCGACCAGCCACGCCGCACAAGCCGAAGCCAGAAACACGAAGCCCAGCATGTCGAAACGGCGCGTTTCATCTAAACGGGCATTCGGAACCAGTAACCAGGCCGCCGCGATCGCCACCAACCCGAGGGGGATGTTCAGGTAGAAGATCCAGGGCCACGACCAATGGGTGACGATCAGGCCACCGAGCGGTGGCCCCAGGACTGGTGCCACCAGCCCGGGCCAGGTGATCACCGCAAGCATTTTCACCAGGTCTTTCTTTTCGGTGGTACGCAGCACCACCAGCCGGCCTACCGGCACCATCAAGGCACCGCCAATACCCTGTAATACCCGCGCGGCGATGAAGGTTTGCAGGTTGGTGGCCATCCCACACAGCAGCGACGCCACGGTAAACAGGCCAATGGCCCCGGCGAACACCTGTCGCGCGCCGAAGCGGTCGGCCACCCAGCCGCTCAGCGGAATGAACACCGCCACCGCCAGCAGATAGGCACTGATGCCGATGTTCAGGCTGACCGCATTTTCGCCGAAATCACTGGCCATCTGCGGCAGCGCCGTGGCAATGACAGTGGCGTCGAGGTTTTCCATGAAGAAGGTGATGGCGACCAGCAAGGCGATGCAGGTGGCTTGGCGCGAGGTATAGGGGGCTGCCGGATTGGCCAAGGTACGCGTCCTTCTGGTTGGCAATGAATCCATGGGGCCGTGAGCGGCCCCTGTGGGAGCCGGGACCTAGAGCATGCGCATGACTGCACGCAACGCCAGCAGGTAAGTCTCGACACCAAACCCGCAGATCTGCCCACGCACCACCTCGGCAAACACCGAATGGTGCCGAAACGGTTCCCTAGCATGGATGTTCGACATATGCACTTCAACCACCGGCACCTCAAGAATGGCCAGTGCATCACGAATACCGTAGCTGTAATGCGTCCACGCCCCGGCATTGATCAGCACTGCATCCACCCGGTCGTCAAAGGCCCGATGGATACGCTCGCACAGGGCACCTTCGAAGTTGCTCTGGAAGCTCTCGACCCTTGCCCCCAGCTCCGCGCCCAGCGCCTCCAAGGCCTGGTCGATATCGGCCAGGGTTGCCGTGCCATACTGGCGCGGGTCGCGCTTGCCAAACATGTTGTGGTTGATACCGTGCAGCATCAGGACATTGGCAACCATGGCTTATTCCAGCGCAATCGTCAGGCGGTCGATCACGGCACGGGTTTCAGGCCGTACGCCTCGCCACCAGGCAAACGCCTCTGCGGCCTGCTCGACCAGCATACCCACGCCATCCGCCAGGCGTGCCACACCGGCCTCGCGCGCCAGGCGCAGGAACGGCGTGAGGCCTTTGCCGTAGGCCAGTTCATACGCCAGTCGCGCGTCGCCCAGCACCCCGCCAGGCAGCGGCGGCAGTTCACCGACAAGGCTGGCGGAAGTGGCGTTGACCACAATGTCGAAGGTTTGCCCTTCCAGCGCTTCGTAACGGCTGATACGCAGCCTTGGGTGATCCAGTTCGTTACGCAGTGCCAAGGCCTTGGTCATGTCGCGGTTTGCAATCACCAGCTCGCTGGGCTGCGCGTGCAAGAACGGCAATAGCGCGCCGCGCACTGCACCACCGGCGCCAAGCATCAGCACGCGGCGGTTGCGCAGCGGCTCACCGAGGTTGGCTTCGATATCGCGCAGCAAGCCGATGCCGTCGAAGTTTTCAGCTGTGATATGGCCATCCTCGAACTTCAGCGCATTGGCGGCCCGGGCCAACTGCGCGCGCTCGCTGCGCCGGTCGGCCAGCTCGAAGGCACGCAGTTTGAACGGGGCGGTGATGTTCATGCCCAGCCCACCGTCAGTGCGAAACTGCAACACCTGGGCCTCAAAACCGTCCAGCGAGCCTTCAATAGCCCCGTATTCCAGTTGCTGGCCGCAGGCCTGAGCGAACAGGCCATGAATCAACGGTGACTTGGTGTGGTTGATCGGTCGGCCGATCACTGCGTAGCGGTCGCTCATCGTGTATCTCCGTGGGTAAACAACACACCGTCTGCCTGCAGGGCGGTGATTTCTTCAGGGCTGAAGCCAAGCGCTGCGGCCACTTCGGCGTTGTGCTGGCCGAGGTCCGGGGCTACCTGATGGATCGTGGTGTCACAGTCGGAAAACCGGAACGGCAGATTGGGCAGGCGCAGGGTACCGTAGCGAGGGTGCAGCTGTTCGATGACCATGTTGCGCGCCTGGATTTGCGGGTCGGCCAACACCTCATCGATACGCTGTACCTTGGCACTGGGAATGTCGACGGTGTCGAGCAAGGCAAGGATCTCCGCCACCGAGCGCGCACCCGCCCATTCACGCACCACCGCCAGAATCGCCTCGCGGTGGGCATTGCGGCCATTCAGGTCGTGGTAGCGGTTATCGCTGCCAAAACCTGCCGGGCCGCCGTTGGCTTCGAGCATGGCGGCGAAGCGCCGCCAGGCATCATCGACCTGGGCTGCAATCACCAGATCGCCATCAGCGGCGCGGAACACGCCGTACAAGGTAGACGTGGGCATGTCGTGGCCGGTCTGCTCGGGCAGCACGGTGCCATCGGACAGCGTGTAGCACTGCACGGCGTACTCGTGCATCGACACCAAGGTGTCGTACAGCGCCATGTCAATGTGCTGGCCGCGCCCACTGCTCACGCGCCCCAACAGTGCCGCGTTGATCGCTGCTACGGCGTGAATACCGGTGTACATGTCGCCCAGCGAAATGCGCAGCAATGGCGGCGCCTCACCCGGCACACCGACCATCTGCATGATCCCGCTCTTGGCCTCGGCAATCAGCCCGAAACCGGCGCGGTGGGCATCCGGCCCGGTGTGGCCATAGGCGGAGATCGAGCAGTACACCAGGCGCGGGTTACGCACCGACAGCTCGGCATAGCCCAGCCCCAGCTTGTCCAGCGCGCCGGGGCGGTAGTTTTCAATGAATACATCGGCCGAGTCGGCCAGGCGCTGCATGAAGGCTTTTCCGCGTGGGTCCTTCATGTTCACGCTGACGCCCTGCTTGCCCATGTTCATCTGCAGGAAGTAGCCGCTCTGCTGATCATCCAGGGTAAAGGCGTGCTGGCGGCCAGCATCGCCGCTGCCCGGCCGCTCGACTTTGATCACTTCAGCGCCCAGCGCCGCCAGGCAGCGCCCCACATAGGGCCCGGCAAGGAAGTGGCTGTAATCGATGACGCGGATACCCGCCAATGGCAATGCCTGGCTCATGCCTGCCCCCTCCGTGGCACCATCAACCGGTGCTCGCCGCGCTGCACCACCTGGCCATGCTGGTTGACCAGCTCTGACGGCAGTACCACGATGCCCCAGCCTGGCCGGCTGTTGCTCGGCCGCATCGCCCCCACCCGCATGCGTACATGCAACACATCGTTGACCTTGATCGGCAACACGAAATCCCAGGTCCAGCCCAGCGACATGCCCGGCAAGAAGCGGTACTCGCACTGGGTCTTCAGGCCATCGGCGATCGACAGCCCGAACAGACCGTGCGCAACCAGGCAGCCGAAGTGGCTGGCGTTGGCGTAGGCCTCGTCAACGTGCACCGGGGTGTGATCACCCGTGAGATCGGCGTAGGCCAGGATGCGCTCACGGGTTACGGTATAGGTGGGGCTGATGCACTCATCGCCTTCGCGGGCATCATCCCAGTACCTTTCCACCACGCTCATGCCTGCACCTGCGCACGCGGGTCGATGGCCAGTGCCTGGGCAACACACTTCGCCGGCAACGCCTGAATGAACTCCACCGCCAGACCGTCCGGCAAGCGCAGCCAGTTGCGGCCCTGGGGCATTTCGCTGACGCCATAGCGTTGGGCGGCTGCCAGGACGCTCTCCAGGTCTTCGCACATGATGCCCAGGTGTGCCATGCGCCCCTCAGGGCCGGCAAAGTCGGGCTGGTGAATGAACTGCAGGCCGCCCAGCGTCCAGTACTGCGCCGGTTGCTCGACGCTGCCCTGCACCTCACGCATGGTCATGCCACACACTTCGCTGAAAAAACGGATATGCCACTGGATGTCCTGCACCCAGAACGCCACGTGTTCAAGGTAGGCTTTTGGCTGGCTCATGGGTTGTCCCTTTTCTGATGATCGGCCATCGCGCGTTCGATGCCCTTGATACAGGCCACCAACGTGGCGTTTACCGGTGTGGCGACGCCGTGGCGCTGGCCCCAGCGCACGACAGCGCCATTGATGAAGTCGATTTCGGTGAACGAGCCTTTTTCCAGGCTTTGCAGCATCGAGGTGCGGAAGCTCGATGGCAGGCCCTCGGCGGCCAAGGCCCACGCGGCGTCGGGGCTGGTCAGGCTCAGGCTTATATCGGCACGCTCGGCCACCGCAATCGCCTCGGCCACCGCCGCTTTGGCAGTGCTGGCCAGCAGCGGCTCGCTGTACAACTGGCCGTAGCTGAGCTTGGTGATACCGCTGAGTGCGCCCGTGGCGACATTGACCAACAGCTTGTCCCACATGGTACCGAGGATGTTGTCACTGACCGTGGTGGCCAGCCCGGCAGCGTTGAAGGCCTCGGCGATGGCCTGGACACGCGCTGAAAGCTGCCCGTCGAGTTCACCGATGTAAGTGTGTTTGCCCGCCACACCAGCGCGAATCGAACCGGGTGCAAGTAGCACGCCGCCCACATAGGTCTTACCCGCCAGCACCCGTTCCCGTCCGACCACCTCAGCCAGAATGTCCTCGTGCCCCAAGCCGTTCTGCAGCGACAGCACCAGCGTCTGCGGCCCCAGCAGCGCGGTGGCCCCGGCCATCGCTTCGGCGGTGTGGAATGACTTCACCAGCACCACGACCAGCTCGGCCACACCCACGTCGTTGGCATCAGTGGTGGCGTTGACGCGCACCTGGCGCTCACCGCGCTCATCCTGCACCTGCAACCCGTGCAGGTTCATCGCTTCGACATGCTCGCGGCCACGGTTTAGTAGCCAGGTTTCATGCCCGGCCTCGCTCAGCGCCGCACCAATGGCGCAGCCCAAGGCGCCGGCACCCAGAATGCAGACTTTCAAATCGCAGACCTCCTGTGGTTTGCGATTACCTTATGCAGCGGGCTTTATTCGCGCTATACAATGACCGCAATATGCTGATTGAGATTTACAATAATGCCTGCTGCCGACGCCCTGCCCGAGCCCAAGCTGCTGCAATTGTTCGATGTGCTCTACCACTGCCGTAGCGTTACGCGTGCCGCCGAACAGCTGGGCCAGAGCCAGCCGACCATCAGCATCTGGCTGGCCCGCCTGCGCCAGCAACTGAACGACCCTCTGTTCGTGCGCACCCCCGGCGGCATGGCCCCTACCCCGCGCGCCGACCAGTTGATCGGGCCTTGCCGCGAAGTCCTTGAGTCGCTGCGCAGGCTCACCGCCTGGGAGCCGCAGTTCATCCCCGCCACGGCACAACGGCGCTTTCGCCTGTGTGTCAGCGATGCCAGCCATATCACCCTGCTGCCAAGCATCCTCAACCACCTGCGCACGCATGCGCCGGGCATCCGCCTGGAGGCTGTGCGCATCGATGGCAATAGTGAAAGCGCGCTGGAGTCGGGTGAGGCCGACCTCGCCATCGGCTTTGTCCCTTGGCTGGGTGGCGGGATGTACCAGCAGGTCCTGTTCGAACAGGACTGGGTATGTTTGAGCAACCGCCAGCACCCGCGGCTGGAAGGCGGCATGAACCTGGCCCGCTACCACGCTGAGGGCCATGTGCAGATCAGCGCGGGGACCGGCCAGAAGTTGCTGGAAGCGGGGCTGGCGCGCGCCAGCATCGAACGTCGCATCGTGCTGGAGCTACCCGCGTTTCTCGGGCTGGGGATGATCGTCGGCACTACGGACCTGGTCGCAACCCTGCCTCGGCACATCGGGCAGACGCTAGCCGATATGCATGACCTGCAAGTGCACGACTGCCCGTTTGCAGTTGAGGGTTTCACGGTGAAGCAACACTGGCACGCTCGCTACCACCAGGACAGTGGCAACCGCTGGCTGAGGGAGGTGATCCACAACCTGTTCGGCCGCCCGGCCTGAAGCACGTCCTCGCTTACAGGCCCATGATCATCTCGTGCCAGGCCATGCCGCCATGGTCCGACGGTGACGGCTTCACATACCGGTAGCCCAGCTTCTGGTACAGGGCCACATGCTGCTCTTTGCACATCAGGTGAATGGTCTGCTTGCCCGACGCTTTCATACGGGCGATGAATGCTTCCATCAGCCGTTTGGCGTAGCCTTTGCCCTGATGTGCCGGGTCCACCACCACCGACATGATCACCACGTTCGGTGCTACCGGGTCGTGGCCGACCAGTTCCTTGAAGTTTTCATCAGACATGACAACTTCGTGGGCGCAGCCGCTGTTGATGAAACCGACGATCTCACCCGCGTTTTCCAGAATGAGAAAACCCTGTGGGTACTGTGCGATGCGGGTGCGGATCTTCTCCAGGGTGGCCGCCTCATCCCCTTCATAGGCGCCGATTTCAATGGCGTAGCAGCGCTCGGCGTCTGCGGCGGTGGGGGTGCGGAACTGGGGAGTACTCATGGCTGATTCCTTGGAAACGTGAAAGCGTCTGCCATGGTAAATCAGGCGTGTGTTCTGGCGATATCGGGCCACCACCCTCGGCCAAGCCAGCCACGTGGTGCTTGATGCTGGCCAAGGATGGCAAGCATGATGGGCGTATACCCCTCACACCACGGATACGCCTATGACCGCTGCACCCTCCCCCCTCGTGGAGCCCGGCCGCTGCAAACGCTTGAAAGCAGCCAGCAGTAGGGACCATGACAGCGTCGATCAACTGGTGATGGCGGCACGCCCTTTCGAAAACCGCGAGCGCTATGGCCGCTTCCTGCAGGTACAGCACCGCTTTCACGGCAGCCTGTTGACGTTGTACAACGATGCGCAGCTCAACCAGCACCTGCCGGGGCTGGTTGGGCTGTCGCGCTTCGCTGCGGTCGAAACCGACCTGCGTGATCTCGGCCTGCCATTGCCCACGCACCCTCAACAAGTCTGCGTCGACCCAGTCGAGGCCCTGGGCTGGCTATATTGCAGCGAAGGTTCGAATCTGGGTGCGGCGTTTCTGTTCAAGCAAACCCAGCGCCTGGGGCTCGATGGCGACCAAGGCGCCCGCCACCTGGCGCCACACCCGGACGGCCGGGCGCTGCATTGGCGCGAGTTCGTTGCCCGGCTCGACGGCCTGGTGCTGGACGAGCAGGACGAAGCCGCAGTGGTCGCTGGCGCGATTGCCGCGTTCGACAGTTACCGGGCGCACCTGCGAGAGGTGTTCGCAGAAGAATGACTGGGTGCCTATCAACGGCCGCCGCCGGGTGATAGGCCATCGAAGTTCTACAAGTTGTTGCTGCAGCGAACTTTTTCTTGATTGCGTGTCTATGAGGGAGGCACAGAAAGGTAGCGTAACGTGAGACACGCCGCGCCCCCACCTGCTGGCCAGATGGCTCAATTGTTATCAGAGGTTGGCTTCGCTCATGAAAATACATGTCGCAAGGTTGATGCTGCTCGGCCTGTTCTCGTTCGCGGCAATGGGTTCGGCATCGGCAACACAAATGAAAGCCCCGGTGGCCCAGGCCCCCGCCGTTCAGTCACCGTTGCAGCCTGCCGGCAACCCTTGGTCGAGCGTGGCGTCCATGGCCGTCGAACAGCCGGCCACGCTGTTGGCGCATGATGACGACCGCTGGCATGACCACAGAAGCGACTGGCGCCGTGAGCAATGGCGGCGCGAGCAAGCCCGACGGGACTGGGAGCGGCGGCGGGACTGGGAACGCCGCCGTGACTGGGAGCGCCGCCATGAGCGGGCAATGCACCAGCGTCACTATGACGACCACCGCTACTACCGCCGCTGACCGGCGAGCCCCGGCAGGCGCCTCTCTACCCTGTGGGAGCGGGCTTGCCCGCGAAGAAGACGACGCGGTGTATGGCACCGGCTTCGCCGGTGTTCGCGGGCAAGCACGCTCTCACAGGATCGCTGCTTAATCAGAGCTTTATGCATTGATCCATGGCAGGCGTTTCTGGCATCAGCTCTCAGTAAGGTTAGCGGCATCCCCCGCTGCCTCGGCTTCCATCTTCAAACGGTCAGCCTTGCAAATGTATTTGGGCTTGCGCGGTGCCAGCTTGGCACTGGCCTTTTTGGCATGCGCCTGCAATAGCTGCTTGATCTTCTTACGACGGTTCATATCCACAGGGCCTGTCAGTACGTTTTAGCGGCTGCCATCATACCCGTGCGGCCTGCGCATTTCGCCACGTTGACGTTATTTTCACAGCCCACAGATTAGCGTCACACCCTTTCTGGCCGCAGCAATCCTGCTGGCTACCAAGGTACGACGAGGCATACGTGTCACACACTACATCCCCCGCCGCGCACAAGCGCGTGGACTGGGCCGGCCTGGGCTGGCTTTTGCTGTTCTTCTGGTACTTTTCCGGTGTAACCCAGGCGTTGCTGCTGTTCAGCGGAACGACCGGGTTTGCCGGTTTTCGTGATGCGCTCTTCCTCAGTAGCCTGTGGCTGGCCCCGGTGCTGCTGGTGCCGCGCTTCACCCGCGCGACTGCAGCGGTCATCGGCTTGGTGCTGTGGGGGGCATCGCTGGTGGGTTTGAGCTACTTCGGCATCTATCGCCAGGAGTTCTCGCAAAGCGTGATCTTCGTAATGTTCGAGTCCAACACCGCCGAAGCCGGTGAGTACTTCAGCCAGTACTTCAGCATCTGGCTGGGCCTGGCATTGCTGCTGTACACGCTGGTGGCGGTGCTGCTGTGGAAACGCGTACGCCCGGTCAGCCTGCCCCTGCGCAGCCGCCTGCCGGTGGTCGCCTTGTTGCTGGTAGCCAACCTTGTGTACCCGTTCTACAAGCAGATGGTCACCCAGGAGCGCAATTTCGCCGATGCCGCCGAGAAGGTGCAGCAGCGCATGGAACCCGCCGTGCCCTGGCAGTTGCTGGTCGGCTACCGGCAGTACCGCCAGCAACTGGACAACATGCAGGAACTGCTGGCCCAGAACGCCGCATTGCCGCCGCTGCAAAACCTGCGTGACAGCAGCGGAACGGCGCCCCGCACCCTGGTGCTGGTACTGGGCGAGTCCACCACCCGCGAGCACATGCACCTGTACGGGTATAACCGCGACACCACGCCCAACCTCGACGCCCTGGCCGCCAGCGACAAAGGCCTGACGGTGTTTCGCGATGTGGTATCGCCACGCCCGTACACCATCGAAGTGATGCAGCAGATACTCACCTTCGGCGATGAGCAGAACCCGGACCGCTTCCTCACCGACCCGTCGCTGATCAACCTGATGAAACAGGCAGGCTACAAGACCTTCTGGATCACCAACCAGCAGACCATGACCAAGCGCAACACCATGCTCACCACCTTCTCGCAGCAGACGGACGCGCCGGTGTACCTGAACAACCAGCGCAACCAGAATGCCAGCCAGTACGATGACGTGGTGCTGGCGCCGTTCGAGAAGGCCCTGCAGGACCCTGCACCGAACAAGTTCATCATCGTGCACCTGCTGGGCACGCACATGGACTACCGCTACCGCTACCCGGACGACTACACGCACTTCACCGACAACCAGGGTGTGCCAGGCAAACTGACGCCGGACCAGGTCAAAACCTACAACTTCTACGACAATGCGGTGCGTTACAACGACTACGTGGTCTCGAGCCTGATCAAGCGCTACTCGGCCGGTAACCCCAATGGCTTCCTGGTGTACCTGTCCGACCACGGTGAAGACGTTTACAGCTCCGGCGACCACGACCGCCTCGGGCGCAACGAGGGCGCGCCGACCCGGCCGATGTACACCATTCCGTTCCTGCTGTGGACCTCGCCCAGCTGGCAGGCCGAGCACCCTCGTGACTTGCAGGCGATGGCCAACCGCCCGTACAGCAGCTCGCACCTGATTCATACCCTGTCCGACCTGGCCGGGCTGAGCTATGACCGCTTCGAGCCGGCCAAGAGCCTGGTAAGCCCGCAGTTCGTGGCAACACAGCGCTGGATCGGCGACCCCTACCGCAAGGATGGCTTGCGCGAGTTCGACCACCTGCCGCTGGACAAGCCTGAGCAGGCACAGGAAACAGCCAGCACCCGGCAGTAAGCCGACACCTGCAGGAGCAGCCTTGTGCTGCTCCTGCAGGGTTTGCGATATCCCGTCCGCTTCGTGCTCGCCGGGCAGATCGGTTTCATCGTTGGTGTGTCGCTGTTGCGATGCACGGTGTATTCCTGCTGGCCGGGCTGATCACCAGCGTGGCCTTTGCACTGTCCTGGCTGCTGCGCGAAGTGCCGCTGCGCCGCGCCACACAGTCCTGAAGCCAGGATGCCAGCGCGCCGCCCGCGTGGGACTCATACCGATGCAGCGCAACTGCCTTTCCGGGCACTCCCCCGCACCGCCTCGGCCAGCTTGCGCAGGTTGGCCTGGTGCGCATTCACCAGGCTGGTGATGCTGTTGTCCGCGGCCGTCTGCACCGACGTGCGGCAGGTCAGTTCGGCCTGCCCTGCCTGCTTCAGGCGCCACACGGCCTCCAGCGAGGCATAGCGCCCCGGCACCGTATCGAAGCGCTGCACATCCACCCGCAGTGCCGCCTTGCTGCCTGCCGCCGGCCCGCCCAACTGGTCCTGCAAGGCGCTGCGAAATTCATCCACCAGGTTGGCGCCCCACCATTCCGTTTCAAGAATGGCCAGGCCGCTCTGGCCCTGCCGCACCACCAGTTGCGGGCGGTCCACCTGCGGCGGCACCACCACCCGGGTCACCTGGATGCGCTGCCCGCTGTCGCGCACCGGCTCGCTCGCCATCAGCGTGTGGTAGTTGTTCGGCGTACTGCTGCAGCCCCCGAGCCACACCAGCAGGCTGGCCACACACACATTGCGCAGTCGTTGCATCGGCTGTCTCCTCAGGGTTCAAGCGCTTCGGCGCCGGCCGCCTTTGGCCGCCCGCGAATCAGCGACTCGGGGTGCCGGCCCAGGTAATCGGCGAGGTCACGCAGCGAACGCGACATGCGCTCCAGCTCATCCAGTGTTTCGCCCATCCGCTCGCGCTGTGGCGAACCTTCGGAAATGGCCGAGTTGGCCGTGCGCAGGGTCTTGTGCACTTCATCGAGCGCGACCTTCACGTCCGGCAGCGTCTGGCCATTGAACTGTTTGAGGCTGGCGCGCAATTCTCGAAGGCTGCCGTCCAGGTTGCCGGCGATGCTTTCCAGCGGCAGCTTGGCAATGCGCTCGACCACCCGCTGCAACTGCTCCTGCAACTGTTCCAGGCTACCCGGCAGTGTGGGGATGGTGATGGGGTTGGCGGCCATGTCGAAGGCGACCTTGGGGGCATCCGGGTAGAAATCCAGGGAAATGAACATCTGCCCGGTGATCAGGTTGCCGCTGCGCGCCTGGGCCCGCAGGCCATGTTCGACGAAGGTGCCGATCAACCGCCTGGCCCCATCCATATCGCCCTCGGCGTGCTTGAACACCGACAGCATCTTGCGGTGCACCGGCCCCAGCCGTTGCGGGTAGATCACCGCATCGACCACCACCGGAAAGCTCTGGCGGGCGGCATCGTAGTCAAGCTGGACCGAGGTAACCCGGCCAAACTCCACGCCCTTGAACTCCACCGGCGCACCCACCGAAAGGCCGCGCATGGCCTGGTCGAAGCGCAAACGCAAATACTGCGCCTGGCCATTAGGGGGTGCCAACGCGGTGTCGCGGTCGGCAAACAGCTGGAAGCGGGCCTGGTCGGCAGCAGCCTCGGCCTGGGGGGAAAAATCAGGCGAGCCGAAAGCCAGCCCACCCACCAGGATCGATGACAGCGATTCGGTATCCACCTTCAGGCCGTTGGCGCCAATCTGCATGTCGATGCCGCTGGCGTTCCAGAAGCGGCTATCCGTGGTGACGAAGCTGTCATAGGGTGCCTGCACGAACACGCCAATCTCTACCCCCTTGCCATCGTCCTGCAGGGCAAACGACACCACCTCACCCACTGGAATCTTGCGGTAGTAGATCGATGAGCCCACGTCCAGCGAGCCAAGGTCGCTGGCAGTCAGGGTAAAACGCTTGCCCTTTTCGTCGAATGTGATCGGGGGCGGCAGTTCAAGGCCGACAAAGGCCTTTTCCGGCACGTTCGACTCGCCGGAGTCAGCCCCGATGAAACTGCCCGAAAGCAGCGTGTCCACCCCGGACACCCCACCCACGCCGATGCGCGGGCGCACCACCCAGAAGCGCGCGCCCTGTGTGGCGAACGAACGGGCATCGTCCGACAACTGCACCTTGGCCACCACGCTCTTCCTGTCGTCGGCCAGTTCCACCGTGGTCACTTCACCAATCACCACGCTGCGGTACTTCACCTGGGTCTTGTGCGCCACCAGCCCTTCCCCTGTGTGGAAGGAAATGGCAATGACCGGCCCTTGCTGCATCCAGTTGCGCACCACCAGCGAAGCGCCGATCAGGATGGCCAGTATCGGCACGATCCACACCAGCGATACGCTCCAGCGTCGGGTGCGCACTTCAACCTGCCCCACCCCCTCACGTTCGTCAGTCTGTTGCCCCATCAGTGCGGCCTCCCCTCGTTGGCATGGCTATCCCAGATCAGGCGTGGATCGAAGCTCATTGCAGACAACATGGTCAGCACCACCACCATGCCGAAAAACAGGATGCCCACCCGTGGCTCGATGGTGCCCAGCCCGCGCAACTGCACCAGTGCCGCCACCAGCGCCACCACCATGACATCGAGCATCGACCAGTAGCCGATCAGCTCGACGAAGCGGTACAGCTGCGACCGTTGCCGGCAGGCCCAGGTGGAACCACGCTGGGCGGTATACAGCAGCAGGCCGAGCGAAAAGAACTTGATGGCAGGCACACCCACGCTGGCAATGAAGATGATCAGTGCGATGTCCCAGGCCCCCGCCTCCCAGAACTCCAGCACCCCACCGCCGATGGTGCTTTCACTGCCACTGCCGAGCATTTCGGTGTGCATGACAGGCAGCAGGTTCGCCGGGATGTAAAACACCAGCGCGGCCAGCAGAAACGCCCAGCCGCGGCTGATGGCATTGGCCTTGCGCCGATGGATGGCAGCGCCACAGCGGTTGCACGTTTGCGCGCCGCTGCTCAGGTCACACGCCTGGCCGCAGCCATGGCACAGGCACAGGCCGAGGTCGTCAGCGCTGGCCGGGGCAGTCATACCTGCTCCCATAAATCGCGGATGTCCTTGCCGGCGATATGAATGATCAGCATGCTCAGCGCGGCCAGGGCCAGCAAACCGATGCCCGGGATCACATCGAGCAACCCGGCCAGCTTGATCACCGCCACCATCGCCCCCAGCAGGCACACCTCCAGCATGCTCCAGGGCCGCAGGCTCTCCAGCCCGCGCATGCACAAGGCAAAGCCGGGGGCACGCTGACCAGCCAGGGCAAAGCTCAGCACCCAGCACAACACGGCAATCTGCAGCACCGGCGCAACGATGATCGACAGCGCCATGACCAGGGCGATGAAGGTAATACTGCCGTGGCTGAGGATCTGCACCGAGTCCCACAACGTCGCCGAATGGGTAAGCCCCTGCATGCCGATGGTCATCACCGGGTAGGCATTGGCGAACACCAGCAGGATGCCACCGGTCACACTCAGTGCCAGCCTCTGCTGAAGGGTCAAGGACGTATGCCGGTACAGCACGCCGCCACACCGCTGGCACAGGGCGCGCTGATGCTTGCGCAGCGTCGCACGGTGATACACCGTGTCGCAGTACTCGCAAATGATCAGACCTTGGGGCTGGGTCATGTTGGCTCCCACGGGTAGGCCTGCAGGGCACAGCTACGTCAGCAAGCCTAGACGGGAAAACCGTAATGCGTTCGGTGCATGCGCACCTTGTCGTGAAACCTCCGGGCACGTGCTACCCGGAGGTTTGCACAGGGTTACTCCAGCAACTGTTCCAGGCTCGGGTCACGTATCACACGCTGCACCGGCTGCTGCTGCGCGGCGCTACCCGGGGTGGCCATCTTCAACTTCATGCTGGCAACTTTGGCGCAGGCATTCCTGCCGTCCGCATAGATACCGCTCATGTCGCACTTCCACTGGTAGAAGTTAACCATGCCACCGGACATCTGCAGGCTGTAGTCGGTACTTTGCGTACCCGGGGTGAAGGCATGCCCTGCCGGTATGTTCTGGAACCACTTCATCCACTCGTCCGAACCCGGAGATGGCGGGTTGGACTGGAACAGCGGATTCATGATCGCCACTTGCGGCGCCTCGGCGGTGGCATGGCAGCTCAGGCAGGAGCTGTTGGGGTTGTCCACCGGCCCGTTGAGGCGGCCGTTCCACCCCAGGTGGGTGGGCGGCAGCTCTCGGGTATTGGCGTTGATGGCCGTCTGTTGCAGCGCCTTGTTGATCCGGGTCTGGGTGGGCTCAGGGTTGGTGTGGTCATTACCGGTGACCTGCGGGTCGTTGCCCCACATGACACCCACCGGTACTAGGTTGTCCCAGCTGGCTTTGCCGCTCATGGCCCCGTTGTACTGGAACGTACCGAAAATCCACCCGGTTTCGGCAATGCGCGTGTCGCGCACGGCAACGTCCATCTGGATCAGCGCCACGTCCTTGAGCTTGCGGTTGGCCGAGGTGAACGTGTCCGTGATATAGCCCTGCCACAGTACCGGGTTGGCCAGGAACGGCACCATGCTGCGGTCGATGTCGGCGAACAGCGCCTTGCACACCACCGTACCGTTGGTAAAGCTGTTGGGTTGGGCGGTATGGCTGGGGTCCGGGTTGTTCGGGTCTTTCCAGACTTGCCCAAGGGTGTAGGCGCCAATGTCGTTGTAGATACCCACGGCATAGGTCTGGCCGGTCGCTGTCTGCGTGCTGGCCAGTTGCTTGACCTGGATCTGCGCCTCCTTGGTCAGCCCGTGTATGCCCTCACGCCCCAGCGGCCCGTAATGCTGCCAGGGCATGTGGTACCACTGCCGAATCCTGTTGTGCTGCACATACCAGTCAGCCTCGACGTTACCCTCCAGGCAATAGCGCTTCGCCGCCTCCATGTACGGGCGCCATGTCTCGAAGTTGTTGTCGCGCTTGTCAGGCAGCTTTGCAAAGAACGCCGGCACGCCATTGGGTGGTGACGTCGGGTAGCTTTGGCTGAGGGAAATGTCGGCCCTTTGTAGCTGTCGGGTGGTGCATAGCCATAGTCCGGATAGGTACCGGCCTGGGCAGCGAGGCTGAACAGCGTGGCCGTCATGGCCAGTGTGGCGAGTGTTCCATGGGGCTGGTTCATCGATGATCTCCTTGATCGGCTGCACACCTGGTATCGTGCCGGGCATTTATCCACGGCGGATACAGAGACTCCTTTATTGTTTTCAGGTACGCGGCGCGGCTGCCGGTGCAGTGGGCGCGCAAGTGCGCGGCAACCAGCATGAAGCGTTGTATGACCGGGCCAGTGACGATGCCAAGCAGCAATACCGGCAAAACCGCGCTGGCGAAGTGGCTGCCGCCGGTGCCGCAGTCGGTGGCATGCGTCAGCGTCAGGATCGGTGCCAGGACAGGCGCGACCAGGACGAAGCAAAAACCCAGGCCCATGCCAGTGCCTACAGCGGCTGCCTGCAAGGCCGCGGCTATCAGGTCAATCCTTGACCACCCTGGCACGTCATGCCGTTGAATCAGGCGGCATGGCGTGCCGGCCTCAGAACTTCGCCAGCTCTTCCCTACAGAACTCCACGAATAGCTGTGCAGGCTTGGTCAGCTGCACCCGCTTCAACCACGCCGCCGCCAACCCTGACAGCGCCACCGGCTCGGCAATGTCCAGCATGGCCAGGCGCTGGCCGTCGTAGGTGTATTCCGAATGCGGACGTGTCACCAGCAGCGAAAAGCCAAAGCCCTGTCCGACCATGCCACGCACCATCTCGATCGACGGCGAGCTGAAAACGATGTTCGGCGTCAGCCCCATCTCGTTGAACAGGCTGACGAAGTAGGTGCGGCTGGGGGCTACGTCCAGCAGAATCATCGGCTCCGGGCACAGGTCGCGCAGCGAGACCTGGGCCTGGCCGGCAAAACGGTGGTTTTCCGGCAGCAGCACATAGGGCTTTTGCGGCGGCATCAGCGGCTCGGCTTCGATGGTACCGTCCAGGTCGTGATCGTAGAGAAATGCCAGGTCGAAGGTGCCGGCCGTCAGGCCCTGGATCAGGTCCTGCTGCTCGCCGTCGCGCAGCCGGATATCCACGCCCGGGTAACGCTGACGAAAGCCGGCAATCAGCCGCGGCAGGTACAACGGTGCCACGGTTTCGAAGCAGCCGATGTCGATCTGCCCGGCCACGGTGTCGTTGTCGGCCAGGGCGTTCTGCTCAAACTCATGGGCCATCTGCAGCAGCGACTTGGTCTTGGCGTAGAAGCGCTTGCCACTGGGCGTCAGCGACACACCCTGGGCATGGTGACGGATGAACAGCTGCACACCAAAACTTTCCTCCAGGCTTTTGATGGCCGTGGAGATGGACGGCTGGGCGATGTACAGCTGGCGCGAAGCCTCGGCAACGCTGCCGGCCTCCACGGTGGTGACGAAGTACTTGAGTTGTCGCAGGGTATAGGCAGCCACGGGTACCTCTTTGGTGCCCGATGGGCACGCAGGGATCATGGCTGACACTTTAACCCTGGGCGCTGGCGAATGGGGGCTGGGTGATAAAGGATTTACCTATGGCTTGAGCAGGTTTTTTGAGGGGGGCCACCTGAAGCCCCCACCGGATCACTCGAAGTCTATATTCGCCATCGCACAGTCATCCCCAACAAGTTTGTACCCTGATTCACATGGCATCCCCACGACAGGGGCCACGCCACGCTTGCGCCTGGAGAGTTTCACTTCAGACTCCACATGTTCCAGCGTCTGTTGTTCAGCGTTACCTGGCAATTCGGCTTTCGGTTCATCTTGCATGTACGTTACTCCTGGGTTGGGTGAACTTGCCAGATAGACTCTATCGTCCGCTCACCCGGTACCCCATCTGGAAACCCGGCCACTGGCCAATAATCTCTGAACGTCTTTACTGATACCCAACGGCCTCAGCGATACGGAGTGCGCCAATGAAGATCGTGGTTACCAGCATTTTCGTCGACGACCAGGCCAAGGCCCTGGCCTTCTATCACTATGTACTCGGTTTCGAGCCCAAGCATGACATCCCCATGGGCCGGCACCGCTGGCTGACCCTCACTTCGCCCAACGACCCCAACGGTGTCGAGCTGCTGTTGGAACCCGACGCGCACCCGGCGTCCAAGGTGTACAAGGCCGCGCTGAAGCAAGACGGCATTCCTGCCACTTCGTTCGGCGTGCGCGATATCCAGGCCGAATACACCCGGCTGTGCGCGGCGGGCGTGCAGTTTACCCAGACCCCCACCGACATGGGCCCCGTCACGGTGGCCGTGTTCGATGACACGTGTGGCAACCTGATCCAGATTGCCCAGAAGCACTGATAATCCACCCTCACGCGCAACAACAAGGAAAACAGATGCGCCACGAATTCAGCGAAGTGCTCAACGACCTGGTCGATTACTTTCTGCTTGGCGATATCCAGCTGCTCGAACGCTTCAAACAGGAACATGAGCTGCCCGACGACCTTGCCTATGCATTCACCCATGACGACAGTGGCGACCAGGCCGTACGCGAAGGCATCGTGCTGCCGCTGGCCGGGGTCGACAACCTGCCTTATCGCATCCTCTTCACCCTCGATGGCTACACCCCGGTCCTGCGCGAACCCGGCAGCCGCCTGAAGCACCGGCGCAATGGCTACGTGCTGCGGGTGGAGCACGGTGCGCTGATGCTGTACACCTGGCGCATCCTGCAGCATTTCACGCCCAAGACCTTGGGCGACCTGATGGCTCGCTACCAGGTGCCGGGGCGGCCGATCATCGAGCTGGACAATGGCTGGTATGACGTGGAGGTGCTGGCGGGGGCACTGGTGCGGGACGGTGTGTACGAGCCGGCGTTCGAGTTTGTTTTGAAGAAGCGCTGGAGTCGGGGTCAGGCTGCTGATGTGGATACCGGATATGCCTTTGGCTTGCGTGGCTATTTCGATTGATTGATAGCCTGTTCCGGCCCTTTCACGGGCAAGCCCGCTCCCACAGGTACAGCCCAGGACTTGAAAGCTGTACTGTACCTGTGTGCGGGCTTGCCCGCGAAAGGGCCCGCGCAGGCGACCCATTAATCTCAGGTATGGCTGATATCCCGATCCTTGGTCTCTGGCATGAAGAAGATCCCCAGTACCGCCGTCATCACGGCAATCACGATCGGGTACCACAAGCCGTAATAGATATCCCCGGTCGCCGCCACCATGGCAAACGCAACCGTCGGCAGGAAGCCGCCGAACCAACCGTTGCCGATGTGGTAAGGCAGCGACATCGAGGTGTAGCGGATACGCGCCGGGAACAGCTCTACCAGCCAGGCGGCAATCGGGCCGTAGACCATGGTCACGTAGATCACCAGAAGGGTCAGCAGCAACAGCACCATCGGGTAGTGGATCTTCGCCGGGTCAGCCTTTTCCGGGTAGCCCGCCTCTTTCAATGCACCACTCAAGGTTGCCGTAAACGCCTCGCTCTGCACTTTGAAGTCCGCTGCGGCCATGCTCCTGCCTTCAAAGCTCGGCAGTAACCGCTCACCAATACGGATCTGCGCCACGCTGCCAGGTTCGGCCGCCTCGTTGGTGTAGGGAATGGCGCGCTTGGCCAGCAGGCTCTTGGCGATGTCGCAGGAACTGGTGAATCTGGCCTTGCCCACCGGGTCGAACTGGAACGCGCACTGGCCAGGGTCTGCCACCACCACCACCGGGTTCTGCTCCTGGGCAACGAACACGTCCGGGTTGCCGTATTCGGTCAGCGCCTTGAAGATCGGGAAATAAGTCAGCGCAGCGATAATGCAGCCGGCCATGATGATCTTCTTGCGGCCAATGCGGTCAGACAAGCTGCCGAAGAAGATGAAGAACGGCGTGCCGATCAGCAGCGAGCCGGCAATCAGCAGGTTGGCCGTCTGTGGCTCGATCTTGAGCATCTGCAACAGGAAGAACAGCGCATAGAATTGCCCGGTGTACCACACCACGGCCTGGCCAGCAGTGCCGCCCAACAACGCCATGATCACCACCTTGAGGTTGTCCCAACGGGCGAACGACTCCGTCAGAGGTGCCTTGGAGGCTTTGCCTTCGGCCTTCATCTTCATGAACACCGGTGACTCGTTGAGCTGCATGCGGATGTACACCGAAATCGCCAGCAGCAGGATCGACAGCAGGAATGGCACCCGCCAGCCCCAGGCCTCGAAGGCCTCGGTCCCCATGGCCGTGCGGCACGCCATGATTACCAGCAGCGACAGAAACAGCCCCAAGGTGGCTGTGGTCTGGATCCAGGCGGTGAAAAAGCCGCGCCGCCCCTTCGGTGCATGCTCGGCCACGTAGGTGGCCGCGCCGCCGTACTCGCCACCCAGTGCCAGGCCCTGCAGCAGGCGCAGGGTGATCAGGATGATCGGCGCGGCCACACCGATTGCGGCGTAGCCAGGTAGCAGGCCGACGACAGCGGTGGACAGGCCCATGATCACGATGGTAATGAGGAAGGTGTACTTGCGCCCGATCATGTCGCCCAGGCGGCCGAATACGATGGCACCGAATGGCCGTACGGCGAACCCGGCAGCAAAGGCGAGCAAGGCGAAGATGAACGAGGTGGTTTCATTGACCCCGGCAAAGAAGTGCTTGGCGATGATCGCCGCCAGGGAACCGTACAGGTAGAAGTCGTACCATTCGAACACCGTGCCCAGGGAAGAGGCGAAGATGACCTTGCGCTCCTCCCGGGAGATACCGCGTTGGGGCGCGCTACTGCCCGTGGATGTGCTGTCGAAAACCGCCATGGGTTGCCTCCGTCATGTCTTCATGCAGGCCGGAGCACCTCACAACCACTTCACCGTCGCACCCAGGCCCTGGGGCTTGCTTTGGTTGCGCGAAGCACGACGAGGCAGGCCGCCTCGGATCGCAGCAAGGTAACTGAAGCATAATCGGGTTTGGCGGGATATCCACCCGCCTGGCCGCACTGCGGAGGGCAGCATGAACAATACGGCTACACCGGGCTGGCTAGGCGATATCTGGTTGGCTGACGATCACTGCCTGCTGCTTTCTACACTCGGCACGACCGACCGTCATGTGCACTACGCGCATCAGGTGCTTGTCGGCCTCGGCGCCGATATCGAGGTGCGCGTGGGCGAGCAGATCTGCAGCGGCCCGCAGGTGCTGATTGCCTCGCAGCAACCTCATGCCATCCTCAGTCATGGCTTACCGTGCCTTACCCTGTTCGCCGAGCCGCTGGCATTCGACCTGGCAGAACTTGCCTTGGCCTGCGAGCACGCGGGCAACCGTGCAGAACACCTGGCAGAAAGCCTTGGGCATTGGCCGCG
Organism: Pseudomonas sp. NBRC 111133; assembly: GCF_001320605.1. Taxonomy (NCBI): domain Bacteria; kingdom Pseudomonadati; phylum Pseudomonadota; class Gammaproteobacteria; order Pseudomonadales; family Pseudomonadaceae; genus Pseudomonas; species Pseudomonas sp. NBRC 111133. The sequence goes on from NZ_BCBJ01000002.1 coordinate 56,269, forward strand.
CCGCCGGCTCGACCCCCGCCTGGGAAAAGCCCTGCAGCGCATCCGCGCGCTCGATGAGCAAGCCTTGCCGGCCCGGGAACTGGCCAGTACCGCGACGCTGTCGATCAGCCAGCTGGAGCGCCTGTTCAGCGGTTCACTGAAGCTGTCGGTGCGGCGGCTGGTGTTGTGGCAGCGCTTGCGTGTGGCCATGCAAAGGGCGCTGAGCGGCGCCAGCCTGACCGAAGCGGCATTGGCGGCAGGGTTTGCCGACTCGGCCCACTTCACCCGCAGCGTTCGCCGGCAGTTCGGCCTCAGCCCCCGGGCCGCCTTGTGCGGATTGCGTCTACGTACGGTCGGCTAACGCCTGACACAACCCCGCTGGCAATACCGCAGGTGAATGAGCATCGCCGTTCACCCACGGCTCGCGCAATTGCGCCAGGTAGGCCTGCGGATAGTCGGGCCGATCCCCGATGCCCATGTCGTCGTCCGCGAGCGCATAGCCTGGCAGGTACAGGACCGTGCCAAGCAGCCGGTCCCAGAGCGGAAAGAACAGCGCGAAGTTGACGTCGCCAGTGCTGCCGTACTTCAGGTGATGCAGGCGATGCACCGGCGCCCAGGCGAACACATGGCGCAAGCCGCCAATGCGCATGTCCACGTTGCTGTGTTGCAGCAACAGCTGGATAGACACACTGAACGCCAGCAGCGATGCCACCTCGACGGGCAAGCCAAGCAGCAACAACGGCAAGGTGCCGCCCAGGGTTTCGAGCAACTGGTGTAGAGGATGCTTCATCAGGCCGTTGAAACCGTACAGGCGCGTGACACTGTGGTGCACCGCATGCAGCCGCCACAGCAGCGGGCTGCGGTGGCTGGCGTAATGCACCAGGGTGATGCCCAGATCGGCCAGCGCAATGGCTAGCAGCAACTGCAGGGCCAACGGCCAGTGATCAGGCCAAAGCCCCGTACCCGGGAGCCAGGTGGCAAGCAGCGGAGTGGTCGCCACGCTGCAGAGGGTCAGGCATTCATTGACCAGCGCATGGCAAAGGTCACGTCGCCCCTCGCCTTGTACCTGATTCCAGACAACCTTGAAGGGGATGAGCCGTTCGCAGATAAATGACAGCAACACGGCACTGGCCAGCAGGGGCAGTAGCCACAACGGCTGGGCTGCCAGTGACAGTGCGGCGGCAATGAAGCCAAAGAAGAACAGTGGGGCATACAGGGTGCGCATGGGCGACTCCAGTCAGTCAGGAGCCGCCAGTGTTAGGCCTTAGGCAAGGTGGGCGCTTGAAAGAACGGCGCATGCTTGGCCGCTACGCGGAACCGGCGTCCACTTCAAGAACAGCGTTACCGCAAGAACTGCACGACCGCTGCCAGCACCCCCTCAGCCTGTTCCCGATGCGGTACATGCCCACACTCTTGCAGCAACTGCATCGCCGCCGGCCCACCCGCCAGCGCCACCAGCCGCTCGGGGTGCACTGGCGAGCCGAACTCGTCGTTATCGCCATGCAGGCTCAACAGCGGGCAGCGGACCTGCGCCAACACGGCATCCAGGTTCCACTCGGCAAAATCCTCAGCCAGCCAATTGTCCACCCAGGCGCGCAGTACCCATTCGGCCTTGCTGCCGTGGTAGCGCTCCAGCCGTTGCAGCTGGCCGGGCGCGGCAAACCGCAGATCGGCGGCACGAATGCCCTCAAGGGTACGCGCTTCGACAAACGCTTGCGCCGACTCGGTAATCAGCCCCACGCACTGGCTGGCGAAGGCCGCCGCACAGGCCACGGCCATGCCACCGCCAACGCTGTGACCGAAGACAATGAAATCGGTAATGCCAAAGTACTCGCGCAGCGCCGTGAACCCTTGCTGCGCCTCGTTCTCGACAAACCCCAGGCGCAACCTGCCCGGGTGTGCGTCGGACCGGCCAAAGCCCAGGCGGTCGTAGGCGATTACCCGGTGCCCGGTGGCGTGGGCCAACTGCACCGGAAAGTCGCGCCACAACGCCACACAACCCAGCGAATCATGCAGCAGGACAATGGGCGCCCCCTGCACCTGCAGGGGTACCCACTCCTGAGCGAACAGCCTGCCTTGGGCGGTGTCGATCCAATGCTCATGGCTGTGCAGTGCGCTCATACCGCCGCCGCCACCGGCCCCTTCAACTCGACCTGGTTGCCATCCGGGTCGTAACAGTACAGGGACAGCCCCTCGCCTTCGGCACCATAACGCTTCTCTGCGGGCTCAACCTTGACCCCGGCGGCTTCCAGGTAGGCCGTCAATGCCACCTCATCGAACGGCTCGATACGCAGGCAGAAATGGTGCAGGTTGCGCCCCTCCACCCCCGGTGCCGCCCCGCCTGGCTGGCCCAGCGGGCCGTCCAGGGTCACCAGGTCGATCATCGCCGTGCCCGTGGCCAGGTGCACCATGCCCAGGTCGTCGCGCACGCGGCTGACAGCGCAACCCAGCAGCTCGGTGTAGAAGGCAACACTGCGCGGCAGGTCGCTGACGCGCAGAACAAGATGGTCTATGTGCTTGATAGCGAACGGTCGCATGCCGGGCTCCTTGTTCCGTGTGCGCGAATACGTTCGCCACCATAGCCCAGCTTCGCCCGGCGTGACCAGAATCAGCTACTCGTTAACCAACCGTTGCAGCACGCGCCCTTCATGCCGCGTCAGGATGCGCAACAGTTGGTCGACCAGCGCCCGGTCCGGGGTCTCCAAGTGGAAGTGGTGCCCGCCCGGGTGCCACGAAATCTTCGCCTGACCAGGCAAGGCGGCCTCGCGCCGGGTAAAGGCTTCGCCGGTGAATGCCCCCTGGCGACCAAACAGCAGGTACAACGGGCAGCTGATCTGGTTGAGCAGTTCGCAGGCTTCGCGCTCGGTCAGCGGCATCGGTTCGGGCAGCACCAGCCGCGGGTCGTGGCGCCAGCAGTAGCCATCGCCCAGTTGCAGCAGGTCGCGCAGCGCCAGCAGCCGTGCGGCACCTTCCGACAGCTCGGTGTCCAGGCGTTCGCGGCGTTGCGCCAGGGCGGTGTCCAGGTCGTCGAAGCGGCCGGGGTCTGGCTCGGCAAACCCCGGCAGCTGGCTGCGCTGCACCATGCGCTTGAGCCGGTAGGCCCGCGCCAGGTGCTGCACGCGGTCATCCTCGGCCACCGTGAACGGTGCCCCCATGCCGTCGAGGAAGGTCATGCTGGCAATGCCGCTGGTCATGGCCGCCAGCAGCGATGCCACCCCGGTTCCCATGCCGTGGGCCAGCACATGGAACTGCGCCAGCCCCAGACTGTCGGTCACCGCCAGCATATCTTCGGCATGCTCCCAGAGGTAATAGCCACTGTCGCGGCGGCGATGGTCCGAACGGCCGTGACCAACCAGGTCGGGGGCCACCACGAAACAACCGTCCAGCATCGGTGCCAGGCGTTCGAACGAGGCAGCGTTGTCCAGCCAGCCATGCAAGGCCAATACGGGAATACCGTCTTCGGCGCCCCAGGTGCGGACCGCTATTTCAATACCATCAAGGTCTAGCAGGTGGTCTTTCGGACTGCACAGCGAACGCATTGCAATTCTCCTTGGCTGAAGCCTGCGCCATGGCCTGCCTCCACCCTCTCGCAGATCTCCCCCTGCTGCTGGCCCCTCACCGACCCACGCATGCGCAAGACCGACCGCTACCGACAACTATCTACCGCACCACGGCGCCTTGATGAGTGTGGACTATCCCCTCTACGCAAGAGGTCATGACCATGACAACCCCCACGCCGCTGCATAAAAACCAGATAACCCGTGCATTGCCCAAATGGAGCAAGGCGCTACACCCCGCACACACGCAAAAAGTGGTGCAAAGCCTGCGCAGGGACTATCTGGCTGAAGATGGCACCCCTTACCCATGGTATGCCACTGCCGATGCGCCCGCGCGCGAGCAGTTGCGCAACGCCATCAAGGCGCGAAACAAATGCCTGGCGCAACTCAAGGCAGCTCTTGCGGGCTTCAAGGACATCATCACATTCAGCACGCCTCTGCTAACCAAGCAGTTGAATGTGAGTGTGCCCGTAGACAGGGCGCAGTATGTCTTTCAGCCCTTTGAAGCCGATGCCGATATCTGGACCGGCGTTCCTGACCTGGAAGTGCCTTTGTTTCCTGACCGGAAGGTGGATGTGCTGGCCACCCGCCCCATGGGCGAGCCGCAAGCACGTAGCTTGCTGGAGGCGGCCCTGCACAACTTCGAAAGCCTGGATGAAGTAGGCGCCTACAGCAGGCTCACCTGTGCACCAGGCAGCGAAACCCCTTTGCCAGGGCTGACGATGGCGGACTTCGTCAAGCATTGTCGGGCACTGGACCTGGGCCAGCGCTATCAAGATCACCTGCTGGCAACCCATGAGGGCGCCAACCGCGCTGAAGTCCAGCGCCTGTCGATTCAAGCCAGCCGTGAAGCTTTGAGGGTGCAGGCACTGATCGCAAAGCTCAAAGGCCTGCTGAGCGACCGCGGGGGCAATGCGCTCATTCAGTTATGCGATGGCAAGCCCCGGCCCACCTATGATGAACAGCCGTTGCGCTGCTGGAACTTCAGCCTGTTCGGTATCCCCATCCGCGAGATCCTCTTCATCGGGCCCGACGAGCCTAGCCAGATAAACCCGTGCATTGTTTACATACCTGAAGACAACGAGCACCCGGTCAGGGAATTTGCCTCACTCCAGGCAGCAGGCAAGCACCTGCGCAGACGCTTGCTGCAGAGGACATTCCGTCGTGCGTTGGTCCATTTCGCCTACAAGGACAGGCAACAGGAGCTGGCCGACAAACTGGAGAACGCGCTGTTCGAGAAGGACGATGCAGGCATACACAGACCGCGACACAAGCCTGTACTCCATTTCACCCCCTCGCCAATCCGCACCGATCCCTGGGCCACCTTGTACAACGCGCACCTTGCGCGCATGAAGGCCGACGCGAAAATCATTGCTGTCCCCACTGCCGACGTAGACGCCAAGGCCCGCAACGAGCGCCTGAAGCATTGGCTCGATATCGGCATGACTGTGCTCAACGTGGCTGCGTTCTTCGTGCCCGGGCTGAACACCGTCATGCTTGGTGTTTTCGCCTACGACCTGATGAGTTCTGTGTTCACCGGGTTCGAGGCCTGGGAAGAAGGCGATACCCAGCAAGCGCTGGTGCAACTGGAATCATTGGCCATCAATGCGGCGGTCATCGCCGGTTTTGCGGTAGGCGCCAAGATCGTTCAGGCATCAGGCTTCGTCGATGCACTGACGAGTGTGTGGCACGACGATCAGGAGGTGCTCTGGCACCCCGACATGAAGCCGTATGCAAGCCCAGCGGCTATCCCTGAGGGAGTTCAACCCGATTCGCTCGGCCATGTGCACGTCGATGGGAAGACCTACCTGAAGCTGAATGGGACGCTATACGAAGTGTTTCAGGACGCCGAGCAACAATGGCGCGTGCGCCACCCCGAGGATGCACAGGCCTATGCGCCGCGCTTGTTGCATCAGGGTGACGCTCGCTGGCAACTCGACCATGAACAACCGCTGGAATGGGACCACCAGCAACTCATGAGCCGCCTGGGCAACTACACCACTGGCCTGGACAAAAGCGAGCTGGACTACGCCATGCGCAGTACCGGTACCGATGAAAGTGTATTACGCCGTAACCAGGCAACAGGCTCACGCCCACCCGCCCTGTTGATCGACACCTTGCAACGCCTGCAACTCGACAACGAGGCTCGACAGATCATCGATCGCGTACGCCATGGGTTGCCGCTGGCAGCGTACAAGGACTTTGTCTTACCTGAACTGCTGCGCCTGCCGGGGTGGTCTGAGGGGATTGTACTCAAGGTTTACAAAGGGCCAGAACCCTGGGGCGAGTCTATGCGCTACGGCCCGCCCCATTCGACGGGGCAAATAGAAATCGAAGTCACCCGCAGCGACCTGGAAAATGGCCAACTGAGCCAGACCGTGCTGGCTCAAATGGATGAAGAAGTCTCGCTGAGACTGCTGGGTGACACACCGCCCGAGCAACGATCTTCTGCCTTGAACAACGCGCTCGCGACACATCTGGAAGCGCATCGCGAGGCGTTGTTCAGCAGCCTGCAGCAAAGCCGCCGGCCCGTCCTCCCCCCAGCCGCCCACCCCCTCGCCCGGCAGTTTCCCGGCTTGCCGGACAGTGCGCTTGAAGCGTTACTGGCCAACATCAGCAACGCCGAACGGCTAAGCCTGACAAACGGACGGGTGCCGCTTCGCATTGCCGAAGAAGCCCGCCGTCTGCAAGCCCGTGCGCGGCTAGACCGCGCCATCCTCGGCATGTTCAGGCGCAGCCTGGCTAACGATGACAGCCAACGCCTGAAACAGGCCCTGCAAGCCGAGCACCCACAGGCTGACTCGGCCCAGTTGCTGCAACTTGCCCTCGCCCATCGCCAGCGCTGCGCCTCACTGCTTGGCCAACAGCCCGTCAAGCCGAGCTTCCGCTCCCCCTTGCGCATGGCCAACGGCCAACTTGGCTACCCTTTGAGTGGTCGGGGCCTGCCCGCCGCCCGCCGCCTTCGAGCACTCTATCCCGAACTCAGTAGCCCGCAAATCAGTGCGCTGCAAGCTGATCTTGCCCAAGGGGGCGACCTGGGTATCGCCATCAGTCGGCTGGAAGCAGAACAGCGTACCCTCAGCCGTGACCTCAACCGCTGGGCCAACGCTTCAGCTTCGCTGGAAGAGCGCTTTGATCGCCAGCAATGCGCCGAACGGCTGATGAGTGCTTCCCGGCGTGAAGGTGGCGCGCAACGCGAGGCACTCGTGCTGGACCGCATGCGGCTGGAAGCGCTGCCAACGTTCACTGCTCGCATGCCGCATATCCGGCAACTGACGCTTGAAGGGTTGCAACTGCGGCGCCTGGACAGCGGCTTGCTGTCAAACTTCCCTAACCTGGAAAAACTGGAAATCATCGGCAACCCCGACATGGACGCCGAAACACTGTTCGAGGCGCTCAAGTCTGCGCCACGGCTACGCGAGCTGGGCCTGACAAGCAATGGTTTGACTGCCCTTACAGCCACTGCCCAACAAGCCATAGAGGCGATGCCCGGCCTGAGAATACTTGGCCTCAGCCGTAACCGCCTGCAACTTGATGACGCCAGCTTGAGTTTCCTTGCGCGCTTGCCACTGGATGCACTGGGCCTGGGCAACAATCAGATCACACTCGATGAAACCCTCGCAGCCCGTTTTCAGGACATGATTCACCCCATGGTATTGCACATGCCCGGCAACCCATTGCAGCAGCCACCCGACCTGCGCTTCATGGCCCGCCTCAGCCACCTGGACCTCGAGCGTTGCGAACTGCAGCAATGGCCCGACAGCTTGACCACCCTCATGAGCCAGCCCCAGTACCAACTGCGCTATCTCAACCTCTCCTCCAACCGCATTCGCACACTGCCAGACCTGCCAAGGGTGCTGCGTACCCCCTTCGCCCGTGACGTCGCCGCGCGCCTGCCTGAGCGCCGCTGGCTGTTCAACTACAACACGCTGGAAGCCCAGACACGTGCACGCCTGGGCAGCAGTGGCGTCAACGTATTCGAACACGCAGAGGACGTGCCACAGTGGCAAAGCATTTTCCGTGGCGACGCGAGCAATGCCGAAGAGCAACTGTGGAGCGACTTGTTCGACCAAGGTGAAAACGCGGCGTTGCTAGGGGTACTGGAGCGTCTCGCCCAGTCGGCAGAAGCGCTGCGCGATGCCGAAACCGTGAGCGAACGTGTCTGGGACTTGCTGGAGAAGGCTGCTGAAGACACCGAGCTACGTGAGCGCCTGGCCACCGTGGCGGGCGACTTCCCCCCAACCTGTGGAGACGCAGGCGCCGACGCTTTCAGCGCATTGGAAATAGAGGTACTGGCCCACGAAGCCGCAGGCCGTGCCGGTAGCCGACCCACCGATCTGCTGAGGCTGTATCGCAAGCTGTACCGACGCGACCAGGTCAATCAACTGGCCGACCGCATCAGCTGGAAAAGATCCTTGCGCAAACAGGCGCTGCTCGATGGCGTCTTCGATGAAGATCTTCCCGCTTACGATGTGCTCGACGAGCCCTCCGCGTTTCCGGACTTCGACCTGGAAACGGGGCTGGTGGACGATATCGAGGTGCGCCTGGCGTTGCGCCAGTCTCTGGCCACCGCGCTGGACTATCCTGAGCCAAGCCGAGGCATGTTGTACCGCGACACAGCCAGGATCAACCAGACCATCATCGACCGAGTGAAAGCTGCGGTCCTGGCGCTGGATACGGATGCCAACGCGCGGGAACAATGGTTGAACCAGCAGCCGGGTTGGGTCGAGTACCTGAAACGTGAGCATGCGGCACAGTTCAGCCTGATCACCGACTTTTGGCGGCCGGGCCTGGATTACCTGTACTACTGCCTGGATGAAACCGCCGACCCGGTCACCTCCCTGGACAGTTCTGTTCTACGAGCGCTGGCCGGCGTCATGCCTGAAAGCCCATTGAGTGCTCAAGGAGTGCTGCGTCGCGTCTCGATCAACGAGCAGCAGTACCGCCAAGGGGTGGACGTGCTGACTGCCGAGCAGCAACAGGTTGAAACCGGCCTGCTGACCAGCCTCACTCGCCAGGCGCAAACCCTCGGCGGCTAAGCGGTTCTCACTGCCCGCGCAGGTCTTCGAAGAAGGCCTGCCGGCCATCCACCTGGCTGGACGCCCGCGGGGCCGCCGCCGCTTCGCCATTGGCGGCCTCCACATGCCAGTAGCAGTGCTGCACGGCGCGGGTCACCGCCACGTAGGCCAGGCGCTGCACTTCTTCCTTCTGCGCCGTATCGAACGCCTGCGCATCACCGGCCCTGCCCAGCCCGGCCTGGCGGTACACCTGGTTCTTGTAAGGCGAACTCGTCAGGTACTGGCAGTCGCCCAACATGAACACCGCATCGGCCTGCAAACCCTTGGCACTGTGGTAGGTGAGCTGACGCAGTCGGCGCTGCTCGGCCGGCAATGCCGCCTCGGCGTGCAGCACGCTCTGCAGGTGCTCGTTCATCAAGGCCCTGTCGCTGCCCTTGCGGTAAAGCATCATCACCGTCTCGCCCCGTTGGTAGTGCTCGATCAGCGTTTCGCCCAAGGCGGCCTCGTCACGGTCGAACACCTTGACCGGCGAACCCGGCAGCTCGGCTGCGGGGCCACTGGCCCGGGCTTTCTTGCCGGCAATCGCCGGAGTGCCCTTGACCAGATGCTCGGCCGCGTCGATCACCTGCTGCTGGCAGCGGTAGTTGTCGACCAGCATCACCCGGGTGTTGGCCGGCGACGGGAAGGCCTTGGTGAACTCCATGAAATACTTGGGCGAACTGCCACGCCAGCCGTAGATCGACTGCCAGTCGTCCCCCACGCACAGCAGCGAGGAATGCTGCGCATGGCGCCCGGTGTGCATGGCCGGGCCACGTCGGCGTATTTCGGCCAGGCAGGCACGCAGCCAGCTGACAATCTGCGGCGACACGTCCTGGAACTCGTCGATCATCAGGTGCGCCAGTGGCCGCAGCAGCGGGTCGGGCAGCAGTTGCAGGTTTTCCGGGTTGTTCTCGCCAAACAGGGCGAACATGCGGTTGTAGCTCATCACCGGTGGCGACTGGTCCAGCAGGTGCGCTTCCAGGGCTTTCCAGTACAGGGCCAGGGCCTCGAAGAACAAGGAATCGCTGTCGCCGGACGGGAAACTCATCGCCGCCACTGCGTTATTTACGTCCAGGCCAAGGTTCTCGATGAAATTGGCCGCGCCGACAAAGGCATCCAGCAGTGGCGCCGGGGCCAGCTCACCCTTGACCTTGTACTCGAACCCCGGGCCAGCCACGGCATCACCCGCCAGCGAGGCCGCCAGGCGCCGGGCCATGGCGTAGTTGTCCAGCCAAATCAGCGGCCGGTCGCAGAAGGCCTGCAACAAAGTGCGCTTGACCGCCCACTCGGCACGCACTGCCAGCTTGGCGCCGGGGCGCTGGTACTGGGCACTTTCTGCGGGGTCGAAGCCCAGCACCACCCAAGGCCCCTGGCCTTCCAGCCGGCCATGCACATGGAAGCGGCTGCCACGGATGTCGACGGTTTCGCGGCAGGGTTCGATGCCCTTGATCGGCCAGGCACCAGCGGCGAACCACAGGTCCTCGATCACATCGCACAGCTCTTCGTCGCGCTGGGCCGCCAGCTGCGTTACCTGTGCGCGCTTCTGCACATCGGGGTTGTTCGGGTCCAGTGGTTTCAGTTGCAACGCTTCGCTGCGCAACAGGCCGACCAGTTCGGCAAAACGCGGGCTCTCGCCCAGCAAGCTGCTGTAGCACTGGTTCAGTTGCTGACGCTGGGCATCGTTAAGGCGCAGGTCGAACGGGTTGCTGTCGGCCTCGGCCTCACGCCCGGCGGGCATCTCGTTGCCCAGCGTCTCGAAGGCGCGCACCTGGTCGAAGCCCGGCAGGCTGCGCACCAGCGGCAGGATGCGCGAATGGAAGGTACGCACCAGTTCGCGGGCCTGCACCGGTTGCAGATTGATCTGCCACAGGGCAAACACTTGAAGCAGGCGCTTGATGAAATCCTTGCGCGACTCGCGGGTGAAGGTGACCACGGTCATCGCATCCAGCTCGTAGCCCAGGTAATGGCGCAGCAGCAAAATGCGCAGCACCAGCGACGTGGACTTACCCGCGCCAGCCCCAGCCACCACGCAGGTGGACGGGGTGTCGCTGAAAATCAGCTTCCACTGTGCGGCACTGGGCTGGGCCTCGGCGGGCAAACGCTTGGCGACATCGGCCTTGAAGCGCTTTTTCAGCTCGGCCGTCAACGGCAGGCGCCAGTCGTCGAACAGGTTATCGTCCCGGCCCGGCACACCAGCGGTGTCTGGACGGGAGTCGCGGATCACCAGCACCTGGCGCCCGGCCTCATAGCCTTCCATCCGTCCACGCTCAAACCCTTCACGCTCAGCCTCGGCATGGCCACTGCGCTGGCCCTCGGCGTGCCCCAGGAACCATGAGTCGCGGTGCTGAGCCTGCAGGCGGGTCAGGCCACGCCCCAGCAGGCGGGCGACCAGGCGACGAAACCAGGGCAGTTGGGCGGGCGGGGTAAGGTCGGCGGGGGCCTGGGGTTGCTCGTGGGCCACGGTCACTCCGTTGAAAAACAAAATCAGCGGGCATGTTCGCTGCATCGAAGGAAAATCGCCAGCGAATGCTTGCAGATCAGTGGATTAGGCGATGAAGCGAAGAAAGGCCAACAGAAATCACATCTATTAAACTGATTACTTTAAGCCGATATTTACGCTTATTTTCGATGTTTTTTTCGCGCATCATGGCGTCATTCCACTGATTCAAGGAGCACCATCATGCTGCAACTGCGACCGTTTGATAGCCTCGGCCACGCCAACCATGGCTGGCTCGACGCCCACCACCATTTCTCGTTTGCCGAGTACTACGACCCGGCGCGCATGCACTGGGGCAACCTGCGGGTATGGAACGACGACCTGATCGCAGCCGGCAGCGGCTTCCCGCCGCACCCGCACCGCGACATGGAAATCATCACCTATGTGCGTGAAGGCGCGATCAGCCACCAGGACAGCCTGGGCAACAAGGGCCGTACCGAAGCCGGTGACGTGCAGGTGATGAGCGCCGGTACCGGCATCGTGCACAGCGAGTACAACCTGGAGGACGTCGACACACGCATCTTCCAGATCTGGATCGTGCCGGAGCGCACCGGAGAAGCACCGCAGTGGGGCTCTCGGCCGTTCCCCAAAGGCGAACGTGGTGAAGGCTTCGTGACCCTGGCCAGCGGCCGCGTGGGCGATGAAGACAGCCTGCAGATTCGCACCGATGCGCGGCTGGTGGCTGCCACCTTGCGAGCTGGGGAAACCGCCGAGTACCGCTTCGATGCCGCACGCCGGGGTTACCTGGTGCCGGCCAAGGGGCTGGTAGAGGTCAACGGGTTGCGGGCCAAGGCACGTGATGGCGTGGCAATCGAGCAGGAAGAAGTGCTGCGGGTGACCGCCATCGAAGACAGCGAGATCGTGCTGGTGGATGTGGCCTAATGAATCAGCCAGTGCAGGGAGCCTTGTAATGCCTGCACTGGCTTGCCGGCGATGGGCTGCGCAGCAGCCCCCTTTCAGAAGGGCAAGGTCAGCTTCAACCAGTAGGCATCACCCTGGGCGCGGTTGCGCACTTCGGTTTCCTTCGACCACTTCGCCGTCACGAACCAGCCATCCTTGCCGCTGTACTTGATCGACGGGCCGATGGCAAAACTGCGCCCCTTGTTGTTTTCGATACGCTCACCGTCCTGGCGGTCGTCAGTCGTCTGCCGGTAGTAATACCCCCCTCCCCCCAGCACCCAGCCATTGCCAAGCCCCCATCCCACGGCATAGTCCACATGAAACTCCTGCCCCGAACGGTAATCGGTGGCCGGGTTGCGCCGGTTGAAGTCGTACATCACCTTGGCATCCAGGTTGAGCCCGGCCGGGTCGATGTAGCTCATCGCATACACCGGCTCGAACACCCAGTAATTGCGCCCGGGGTTGGCCAGGTCGTTCTTGTCGTAGCGCCCGGTGGGGGCAATCATGTCGAAGGCCAGGATGCTATGGAACTTGTCACTGTGGTGAAAGCCCAGCGCCGGGCCGAAGATCACGTCGCCCAGGCCGCTGTTATGCTGCGACTGGCCGTTGAGCGATACCTTCAGGTCTACCAGCGGTACGATGGCATGCAGCGCCAGGCTGCCACCCAGCACGGTGTAATCGCTTACCCAGATCAACCGCGGCACAATGGCATTGGCGCGTACACGAAAGTCCACCGGCAGTTTGCGACCGTCGTTGCCACGCAGGTTGTCGGCTTCGTAGTGGTTGACGAACAGCTGGCCATAAAAACCCGGCGGTGGCATGGCGCCGGACATGTAGTTTTCGGCACCGAGCGGGTAGGACGTGCCGCCGCCTTCGGTTGCATGGGACAGGTTGGCAGCGCCGAACAACGAGGCGCACACGGCAAGGCGCAGCAGGTTTGCAAGGGTCGGAGTCATCGGGTCAACCTTTTTTGTTGTTATCGGTCGGGTGCACGCCAGCCCCCTGTGGCCAGGGAGCCAGGCGTCAAAGGGTCAGATGCGTTTGAACAGGGCCGAGCGCTGGCCTTCAGACGCCCCATCAGCGGCGCTGTAGAAGCGCTCCATGAAGATGTCGCGCTCGAACAGGCGGCCCTGCATCAGGCAGGTGATGGCCGCGTCGATCATCGGCGGCGGGCCGCACAGGTAAGCTTTGTGGCCGTTGAAGCGGCCCTCGAAATGCTGCCTGGCGGCGTCGTGCACGTAACCGCGCACACCCTGCCACTGCGCGTCTTCGGCAGCCTGGCTGAGGGCTGGCACATAGCTGAAGTTGGCATGGCGGGCAGCCAGCGCTTCGAACAGTTCGCGGTTGTACAGCTCGGCACGGGTACGGGCGCCCTGGAACAGAGTGATGCGGCGGGTATCGCCACGCGCCAGCAAGTCGAGAATCATCGACTGCGGGCTGGAAAGCCCCGAGCCGCCAGCGATGAAAATCAGGTCGCCCGGTTGGGAGCTGCGCACGAAAAACTGCCCGTACGGGCCGGACAGCGCCAGCGCGTCGCCCACCTTGAGCTGCTGGTGAATGTACCCGGTGGCCACGCCGCCTTCCACCAGGCGCACATGCAGTTCCACCTCGTCCGCCTGCTGGGGCGGGTTGGCCAGTGAGAATGCGCGACTGCCTTCAATGCCAGGCAGTTGCAGGTTCACATACTGCCCGGCCTGGAAGGCCATCGGCCGGTCGAGTTTCAGGTGCACACCGCGAATGGTCGGTGACAGTTCGACCAGCCGAGTGACTACGGCGTGGTAGTCCTGCACCGGCAGGCCGGCGAAGTCCGGGTCGACGTCGATGTCAGCCTCGATGACCAGGTCGCTCTGCGGGATGGCACAACAGGCCAGTACCTTGCCCTCGTCGCGTTCCATGTCCATCAGGGCGAAGGACGAAGCGGCACCGAGGTCGACCTCGCCTTCCAGTACCTGGCACTTGCAGGTGGCGCAGGTGCCGTGGCCACAGGCAAACGGCAGCCACACGCCCTGGCGCAAGGCGGCTTCGAGGATGGTCTGCCCCTCCTCCACTTCAATCTGTTCGCCAGTGGGTTCGATGGTGACTTGATAGCTCATGGCGGCATTCCTCAGTTGTGGCTGCCGCCCAGGCCTTCAAGGCCGGGGGTGTGCAGGTGCAGCAGGCTTTTGTGGGTGATGCCGTTGGCTGCCAGCCCTCGGGCCAGGTCGGGCGTGAAGGGCTGCTCATCCAGGCGCCACCGTGCAGTGGCGAAGTCCACCTGGGCAGCATCCGGGTGCAGGGCAATGGCCGGCTTGACCACCTGCTCGATGAAAGCGGCAAAGGGCAGCGCCGGGTCCACCGGCAGGGTGAACGGTGCGCAGAACAGCAGGTGGTTTTCCCAGCACAGGTACACCAGCTGGGCGCCGTGGAAGTTGGCCTGGCGGTCCAGGGGCTGGGCAGTGTAGGTGCCGATGGCAGTCACGGGCATGGCGTTGTTCCTCTTGTTCTTGTAGGGCCAGGGCGCGTTAACGGCGCCCTGGTGGTTCGGTGCTTCAGCCGGCCTTGCGCCCGGTGCCTTGCAAGGCCTGCCAGCGCTGCTGTTCGGGCGAACCCTGATACTCGAAGTTGTCCTGCCCGGGGTCGATGTTGTAGTAATCACGCACCACCTCCTCGACATCGCCGCCACCGCAGTTGCCCTGCAGGATCTGATGCACCGGCAGCCAGGCCTGCACGTACTTGTCCGGCTCGAAGGCGAAGATGTCGCAGCAGCCATCGGAGCAGAAGTGGTAGCGCTCGCCCTCATGCACCAGGCTGCGGTGGCTCAGCTGCGTGGGCGCATCCGGCTCGGTGAAGGCCAGCGGGATCTGGCAGATCTGGCACAGCATCGGCAGCGTCGGGTTGTAAAAGCGCTCACCACGCGCCTGCAGCTCGCGCCAATGCTCGTAGCGCGGCCGGTAGTAGCGGTCGAAGGTGTCCGGGTACTTGGCCGACAGCCAGTCCAGCTCCTCGTCGGTGGGGATCCAGGTATGGAAGTTGGTGGCCTGGCTGTACTGGTAGAAGATCGACCAGGCCTGGTGGCTGATATGCTCCTTGCCGATGGTGGTCTGCTCGACGTACTTCGGCGGGCGGATGCCGTAGCGCTCCAGGTCCTTGAACAGCGCACCACCGGCCTGTTCGAAGTACACCTCCCAGGCTTCGGCCCAGGACATCACCTTGTTGGGCAGCATGTAGTCCATCATCATCCCGACCAGGGTCAGCAGCCGGTAACCGCGCCAGAACCACTTGTCGATCCAGCGCTGCACGATGGGCACGTTGTCCTCGTGTTGCTCCAGCAGGAACTTGATCACCTCCAGGCCCAGGGTCATGTGCCGGGCTTCGTCGGACTGCGCCGAAAAGCCGAAGGTGACCGTGGCCATGTCGCCGTTGAACGCAGCACCCGACATGAACGGCACGAACAACAGGTTGGTCAGCACATACTCGAACGAGAACGAGATGGCGGTGAGGAACTCGAACGGGCCGGCTGTGCGCGCATCCTCGAAGAACGACTTGGGCACCGACAGGAACCACACCCGGTCGTGCATGTGGGCGAAGTCATGCAGGCCGTTGAAGTGCTTGTTGTAGTGGCTCATGGCGTGCACCTGGGTCTGCACGTGGCGCAGTTCGTCGATGGCCTGCATCTGGCAGGCCACCCGTGCACCGGCGCCACCAAAGTGCCGGCCGACACGAGCGAAGCCCTGGTAGGCCTGGTACTCCAGCGGGGTGACGCCGCTCAGGAACAGTTTCAGGGCGTTGACGTAGCGGGCGTCAGAGATGTTCTGGTGGCCGTTGTTCTGGGCGAAGGCATCGAAAATGGCGTACAGCTTCTTTTCTTTTTCGGCCTGGTACTTCCAGTAGGCGTCCATGGTCAGGCGGAACGGGTCTTCCCACTTGTCCCAGTCGGTGATCTTGATGCCCTCGAACCGCTCGTAGGGGTAGATGGCGTCTTTGCTCTGGTAGCTTGGTTCCCAGCCCAGGTCGCGGGTCAGGCAGCGGTACTTGTCTTTCTGGTTGAGGCGTTTGGCGGCCATGGTGGTCTCCCTTGTTCTTGTCGTTGTGCGGATCAGTTCCAGTGCAGGGCGAAGCAGTCTTCGTCTTCCTCGACGTTGCCGCCGAGGGTGATCACGTCGATCAGCATTTCCTGCACGTCCCATTCACGGCCGATCTTTTCTTCCACCGTGGCGCGGTGAATCTCCAGGCGCCCTTCGGCCTGCACGCGGATCATCGCCGGCTGGTGCTGCACCTGGGCATGCGGGTTGTCCTGGGTGATGGCCTCGACGATGTAGCGGGCGCTGTCGTTGTCCTGGAAGGCGATGTACACGAGGGAAGTCATGCGGCGTCTCCACTGAGGCCCAGTTTTTTCAGGCGTGCGCCAAAGGCGCTGTCACAAGCATCCAGCGCGTCACGGCCTGGGCCGGCCTCGGCCAGCGGCAGCAGCGCTTGCACGGCACGGCTGCGCCATTCACACACCCAGCCTTCGATCAACTGTTGGTTGTGCGTGTTTTCGGCAACGGCGGTCTTGACCAGGGCATCCACCCAACGCTGGCTCTCGGCAAACCACAGGCGCATGAACTCGGTGAGCATGCCCAGCTGCCCTGCCCCGATGGCCACCAGTTGCGCATCGAAGTGTTCGAACAACAGCGGGTACAGCAGGCCGTCGCTAACCAGGTTCTGCGCCAGGCTCAGCTCGAACCAGTCACGCACCACCAGGCTGTCCTCTACGTAGCGGCGCAGCCCTTGCCAGGCCGGCTCGTCCAGCCAGCGCTGCTTGGCCTCGGCCAACAACGCCAGGCCGTCGTCCTCCAGCAGCAGGCCGATGCGCGACAGGTACTGGGCAATGGCCAGGCGGTCCATGGCGTGGAACATGTGCATCTGGGTGACGCTGGTGCCGAACGCATCGGCGGCAATGCCGCTGTTGTTCATGTTGGCGCCCAGCTCGGCATGGCGCAGCGGCAGCAGCAGGCGCGCGACCAATGCACGGGTTTCGGTCGGCAGGCTGGCCAGCAGCTCACGCTTTTCGCAGAAGGCAAAACTGTGCTCGGCGTTTTCCTGCATGCGCGCCCGGGCTTGCACGTAGGCGCCGTAGTAGTACTGACGCGGGTCGCTGACGGCGTACCAGTCAGCCATCTGCACGGCGGTACGGCTGGGGTCGTTGAGCAGCTTGTCGGGCTGCCACAACGGGCGGTAGTGGAAGTTGGTGGCGGCCTCGATGTCGAAGCTGGCTTCCTGGTAGCGGCTGGCCGGCTTGTCACCGAAACGGCGGCGGGTGTGGCTGAAGGTCTGGCGGATCGGCTCGACCGTGGCCGTCTTGATCTCGATACTCATGCAAGGCGTCCTGTACTTGTTGTTGTGGGAATGCAATGCGCCAGCAAGCGGCGCGCTACTCGTCCGCGCCGCGGCTTTCGCCATAGCGCCACTTGCGCATGTCGGCATCGACGGCAGCGGCCATCGCAGCGTCCATATGGCGCACCCGGTTGCTGGCGCAGAAACTGGCGAACGCCGTGCGTGGCAGGACCAGTTCGACGAACAGGTCCGGGTAACCGATGGCAAAGTCGAACTCGACGAAGGCGGCGTCCGGCTCGCTACGTACGCGGACGTAGCGCGGCATTTGCTCGAAGGTGGTGGTGGTTTGAGTCATGCGCTGGTGCTCTGGTTGGACGTGCCATGGGCTTGAGCAACGGCTGTGCCAGGCGCGTTAAGTTCGCCAAAAACTCAACCCAACCAATTGTATTTAATGGCTTTTAATTTTTTTACGCGTTGCCCTGAGGCAGCGCTATGCGCACGCTGCCGGCTGCCCGTTTGATCATTTGCTCAAATGCGCCAGCGCCGTTTGAGCAAATGGCAAACGTCACCGACGATTGACTTTTGCGCCGCTTTCAGGCGGTTTAGAAAAGAGAACGACCCAGGCCTTGCCTGCAGACTGCGGTCGTCCCGGCGTGACCAGCAAACCCGCCTTGCCTGAGCGGGCGCACGCCGACTCCCCATACAACTACAAGCAAGGGGCGCAAGCGAATGATTACCCAGTACAGGGCGCCGGAACCTGCGCCGGCGCTGAAGGACCTGACCGAACGGGTACGGTTCGAAGGCACCGAAGGCAAGATCTGGCTGGACGAGCAGCGCATGCTGCTGGTGCAGGCCGCAACCATGGCCAGCATGCGCCGCGAACTGATCGAAATGCTCGGCGTGGAGCGGGCCAAGGGCTTCTTCCTGCGCCTGGGCTACCAGTCGGGGCTGAAGGACGCCGAGCTGGCGCGCAAGCTGCGGCCCAATGGCAACCCGGTGGATATGTTCTTCATCGGCCCGCAACTGCATTCGCTCAAGGGCATGGTGAAGGTGCGCCCGCTGCAGCTGGAAATCGACCTGGACAACGGCCATTTCTACGCCGACATCGAATGGCAAGACTCCTTCGAGGTGGAAAACTGCCAGTCCGAAGCCCTGCATTCCGAGCAGCCGGTGTGCTGGATGCTGCTCGGTTACGCCATCAGCTACAGCTCGTTCTTCCTCGGCCGCCAGGTGCTGTACAAGGAGGTCAGTTGCCGTGGCTGCGGTGGCAGCGAATGCCGCATCATTGGCAAGCCGGTGGAGCAATGGGAGGATGCCGACACCTTCCTGCGCTACTTCCAGAGCGACCCGGTGATCGACGAGCTGCAGTCGCTGCAGGTGCAGGTGGCCAACCTGCGCAAGCGCCTGCAGTACGAGTCGGGGCAGTTCTACGGCATCGGCCAGTCGGCGGTATACCGGCGCTGCTGCGCACTCACCGACAAAGTCGCCCCTGGCAAGGCCTCGGTGCTGTTGCTGGGCGAAACCGGGGTTGGCAAGGAAGTGATCGCCCGCAGCCTGCACCTGCGCAGCGAGCGTGCTGGCGCCGCGTTCGTGGCGCTGAACTGCGCGACCATACCCCCGGACCTGATCGAAGCCGAGCTGTTCGGCGTCGAAAAAGGCGCCTACACCGGCGCCCAGCAGGCACGCATGGGCCGCTTCGAACGGGCCAACGGCGGCACGCTGTTCCTGGACGAAATCGTCGAGCTTACCCCGCGCGCCCAGGCCAGCCTGTTGCGTGTGCTGCAGGAAGGCGAACTGGAGCGCGTGGGTGACAGCCGCACGCGGCCGGTGGATGTAAGGGTGATCGCCGCCACCCACGAAAACCTCGAACAGGCCGTGAAGGATGGGCGCTTCCGGGCCGACCTGTTCTACCGCCTGAACGTGTTCCCGGTGCACATCCCGGCACTGCGCGAGCGCCGCGAAGACATCCCGCTGCTGATCGAGCACTTCCTCGGCCGCCTGCACCACAGCTACGGCAAGAAAACCCGTGGGCTCAGCGACCGGGCAATGCAGGTGTGCCTGCAATACGACTGGCCGGGCAACATCCGCGAACTGGAAAACCTCATGGAGCGCGGGGTGATCATCACCGATGAGAACCAGAGTATCGGCCTGGACGCATTGTTCCCGCATGCCCCTCCGGCTACCGACAGCATTGGCTTGGGCAGCGATGGCCGACTGGTGGCAGGCAGTGACCAGGCTTCGCCCGGCTGGGTGGCGCAGATTCTCGACAGCGGTACAGGCCTGGACGCCGTCGAGGCGGTACTGATGCAAGAGGCCATGCAGCGCTGTGGGCAGAACGTTTCCGAAGCCGCACGCCTGCTCGGCATGACCCGCCCTGCCCTCGCCTACAGGCTGAAGAAGGGGTGAATCCACCGGATCGTACTTTTTGCAAACGGCTTCCTTGCACACAAACCAAACGCTGGCGCGATCCCTGTAGCAGCGGCTTCAGCCGCGAACATTGGCGCAACCGGTGCCCTGTACCGCGCCGCCAGCTTCGCGGGGAAACCCGCTTCTACACCTGATCCACCGTCAGGCATCCCGCAGCAAGTCATGGGTATCGAGCAACCGGAAGGCCACCTGCGGGTTACGCTCCAGCCCGCGCCGGATCGCCGCCGGGATCGATTGCCGGGTCCTGCGGCACAGCCCTGGCTGGTCATCCAGTTCGATGACAATGCCACGCATGGTGCGCACTTCGTTGAACCCGGGAGCGATGTGCACACGGATGCCGAGATTGTCGTACATCCGTTGCTGCAGGCGTTGCAGGTCCTCCAGGTCCTTGAGGTTTTCCAGGCGTTCGAGCAGGCGTTTCTCTTCCTGACGGGTCAGTAGCAGGATGCGCTGTGCGGCCTGCGGATGCTCGCCCAGATGTTCGCGGCCGCAGTCGCAGGCACCAGGGGGGCATGGTTGGCGCAAGGGGGGTGGCGTAGTCATGGAGCAAGCATAGCCCTACAAAGCGGCCTCAAAAAACTTTCCTGCCAGGATAAAAAATTTCACAAACCCCTGGACCGCCACCCCTCACTTCGCCTATAAATCTCCTAAAGGAAATTTATATTCCCACCAAGAAACATCACTTCGCCTGCTCGCGAAGCTTCTTTTGCCCTTGTGCCCGACCTGCCCCACTCCATCACGAGGCCTACCCGACATGCACCCCGCTCCCGATCACTTCATCCTGCGCGTCAGTTGCCCGGCCGTGTCCGGCATCGTCGCTGCGGTGACCACTTACTTGGCCGAGCACGGTTGCTACATCAGCGAGATGGCGCAGTTCGACGACGAGGACAACGGGCGCTTTTTCATGCGCGCAGTGTTCCGCTACAACACCGGTACCACAGGGGACACACCGCAGCTGGAGGCGGGCTTTGCCGACGTGGCCCAGCGCTTCGACATGCAGTGGAGCCTGCACAGCAGCGCCCGGCCGATGCGCGTGCTGCTGATGGTGAGCAAGTTCGACCACTGCCTGTCCGACCTGCTGTACCGGCATGCCAAGGGCGAGCTCGACATGCAGATCACCGCCGTGGTGTCCAACCACCTGGACCTGCGCCCCATGGCCGAGCGCCAGGGCATCCGCTTCGTCTACCTGCCCGTTACCAAGGAAACCAAGGCCGAACAGGAAGCCGCACTGTTGCGCATTGTCGAAGACACCGGCACCGAACTGGTGGTGCTGGCACGCTACATGCAAATTCTGTCTGACGACCTGTGCCGCCAACTGTCAGGCCGGGCGATCAACATCCATCACTCGTTCCTGCCCGGTTTCAAAGGCGCCAAGCCCTACCACCAGGCCTACCAGCGCGGGGTCAAACTGATCGGCGCCACCGCCCACTACGTGACCCGCGACCTGGACGAAGGCCCGATCATCGAGCAGGAAGTGCAGCGCGTGGATCACGCCTACGCCCCGGACGACCTGGTTGCCATCGGCCGCGACACCGAGACCATCGCCCTGTCCCGCGCGGTGAAGTACCACCTTGAGCACCGGGTGTTCCTTAACCACGACCGCACGGTGATCTTCAAATGAACGCCATTCCCAGCGTCAAGCTGATCGACGGCAGGGCCACCGCCGCGCGGGTGCTGGCCGAGGTGCGCGAACAGGTGCAGGAGCTGCGCCAGGGCGGTGTGCAACCGGGCTTGGCCGTGGTGCTGGTGGGCGACGATGCCGCCAGCCAGGTGTACGTGCGCAATAAAGTGCTGCGCGCCGACGAAGTAGGCATCCGCTCGCTGGAGCATCGCCTGCCCGCCGACACCACCCAGGGCGAACTGCTGACCCTGATCGACCGCCTGAACCACGATACCGAGGTGAACGGCATCCTCGTGCAACTGCCGCTGCCCGCGCACATCGCCGCGCACCGCGTGTTGCAGGCCATCGACCCGCTGAAGGACGTGGACGGCTTTCACAGCGAAAACGTCGGTGGTTTGGCCCAGGGCCGCGATGTGCTCACCCCGTGCACACCCAGCGGCTGCATGCGACTGCTGCGTGACGCCTGTGGCGAACTGCGCGGCAAGCACGCGGTGGTGGTGGGCCGCTCGAACATCGTCGGCAAACCCATGGCTGCCCTGCTGCTGCAGGCCGACTGCACAGTGACGGTGGTGCATTCGCGCAGCCGTGATCTGCCGGCGCTGTGCCGCCAGGCCGACATTCTGGTGGCAGCCGTAGGCAAACCGCGCCTGATCGGTGCCGATTGGTTGAAACCTGGCGCGGTGGTGATCGACGTGGGCATCAATCGCATCGATGAAAGCGGCCACAGCCGCCTGGTCGGCGATGTCGACTTCGCTGCCGCCCTGCCCCAGGTGGCCGGCATTACCCCTGTGCCCGGCGGCGTCGGCCCGATGACCATCGCCTATTTGATGAAAAACACCCTGCTCGCCCTCGACCTGCAGCAACAGGCCGCCCACCAGGAGCGCACCGCATGCCTTTCGCCCTGCTGAAATACGGCCTGAGCGCCGACTACCCGGTTGAGGTCGACCTGCCGCCACCGTGCGAACTCAAACCGCGCTATGACGTGGTGATCATCGGCGGCGGCGGCCACGGCCTGGCCATCGCCTACTACCTGGCCAGGTACCACGGCATCACCAATGTCGCCGTGCTGGAAAAGGCTTACCTGGGTGGCGGCAACACCGCACGCAACACGGCGGTGATCCGCTCCAACTACCTCACCAGCGAGGGTGTGCGCTTTTACGCCGAATCGGTGCGCATGTTCCAGAACCTGTCGAACGAGTTCGACTTCAACATCATGTATTCCGAGCGCGGCCAGCTCACGCTGGCGCATACCGACGCTACCGTGCGCGCCTTCCGCCAGCGCGCCGAGGTCAACAAGCACTTCGGCGGCCGTACCGAAATGATCGACCGCCAACAGATTCGTGAACGGGTGCCCAGCCTCAACCTCGACCCCGGCCACCTCCCGGTGCTGGCTGGCCTGTGGCACATCGACGGCGCCACTGCACGCCACGACGCGGTGGCCTGGGGCTATGCCAAGCAGGCGGCCAAGCGGGGTGTGGAAATCCATCAACTGACCGAGGTGCAGGACCTGCTGATACGCAATGGCCGCATCGAAGCGGTGAAGACCAACCGTGGCACCGTGCAGTGCGGCTGCGTGGTCCAGGCCGTGGCCGGTGCCAGTTCGCTGTTGATGGCCAAGGCCGGCATCCGTGCGCCGATCCACACCTACCCGTTGCAAGCCATGGTTACCCAGCCGTTCAAACCGTTCCTCGACCCGCTGGTCAGTTCGTCGGCGCTGCATTGTTACGTACAGCAGACCAGCCGGGGCGAAATCGTCTTTGGCGGCGGCTCCGACCCTTATCCGCTGTACAACACCCGCTCCACCCTCGACCTCAAGGAAAGCCTGCTGGCCCACGCTATCGAGATGTTCCCGTTCATGGCCAACGCCAAGCTGATGCGCCAGTGGGCCGGGATGACCGACATGACCCCGGACTACAGCCCGATCATGGGCCTGTCGCCGGTTACCAACTACTACCTGGACGCCGGTTGGGGCACGTGGGGTTTCAAGGCCACGCCCATCTGCGGCAAGACCATGGCCGAGCTGGTAGCCAGCGGCGGCAAAGTACCCGAAATGATCGCGCCCTTCGCCCTGGAGCGCTTCAGCCGCTTCCAGCAGGTGAACGAAATGGGCGCCACGGCGGCCAGCCACTAGGAGCACACGACGATGAAGATCCTGACCTGCCCCTTGAACGGCCCGCGCAATATCAGCGAGTTCACCTACGGCGGCGAGTTCAAGCACATGCCCGACCCGGCCAGTTGCAGCGATGCCGAGTGGGCCGACTATGTGTTCAACAGCGACAACCTGGCCGGGGTGGTGACCGAGTGGTGGCTGCACAACGCCTCCAGCTACTGGTTCCTGGCCGAGCGTCACACAGTTAGCGACCAGGTGCTGCGCACCTTCGACCCGAAAGCACTGTTCGACCGCCGCGTCGACTTCACCCCCGCCGCCACCCCGGAGATTGCCGGATGAACAGCCACACCCGCCTACCCGCACCCATGGGCCTGCTGATCGACCGCGAGCGGCGCGTGCGCTTCCAGTTCGACGGCCAGGCCTGCGAGGGCTTTGCCGGTGACACCATTGCCAGCGCCCTGCTTGGCAATGGCCGCTGGCTGCTGTCGCGCTCGTTCAAATACCATCGTCCACGCGGCCCGCTGAGCATGGCCGGGCAAGACGCCAACACCCTGGTGCAGTTGCCCGACGAACCCAACGTGCTGGCCGACCTGGAGGCTGCCCGCGACGGCCAGGTGGTCGAAGGGCAGAACTTCAACGGCAGCCTGGCGCATGACCGCGACGCCTACCTGGGCAAGTTCTCACGCTTCATGCCAGTGGGCTTCTACTACCGCTCGTTCTACAAGCCCAAGGGCATGTGGAAAGTGTGGGAGCCGCTGATCCGCAAGAAAGCCGGCCTGGGCGTGCTCGACCTGGGTTTCAAACCGCAGTACTACGACAAGGCCTACCTGTTTGTAGATGTGGCCGTGATCGGTGCCGGCCCCGCCGGCCTGCGCGCCGCGCTGGATGCGGCCAATGCCGGGGCCAAGGTGCTGCTGATCGAGCAACAGCCGGTGCTCGGCGGCTCGCTCACCTATGCCCGCTTCGACATCGCCGGCACCCGCGCCGCCAGCCTGCGCCAGGAACTGCTGACCGCCGTCGAGGGCCACCCGAACATCCAGGTGCTGCTGGAGGCCACCTGCAACGGCTGGTTCACCGACAACTACCTGCCGGTAATTCAGCACAAGCGGCTGTACAAGGTGCGCGCCACCCGTTGCCTGGTGGCAGCCGGCTCGTTCGACCAGCCGGTGGTGTTTCGCAACAACGACCTGCCGGGCGTGATGCTGACCAGCGCTGCCCAGCGGCTGATGAAGCTGTACGCGGTCAAACCGGGCCAGCGCGCGGTCATCCTCACCGGCCACGATGACGGCTACCTGGCCGCCCTCGACCTGCAGGAGCAAGGCGTGGTCGTAGCCACCGTGGTCGACATGCGCGCCGCGCCGGCCGATGCCGCACTGGCTGCCGAGCTGAAGCGCCGCGATATCCCCGTGCACCTGGGCAGCACCGTGTATGAAGCCCTGCATGAAGCGGGCATGCGCCATGTCAGTGGCGTGGACATTCGCCCGATCACCGGCCAGGGCAAGGTCGGCCCGCACGGGCTGCGCCTGGCGTGCGACCTGCTGTGCATGTCGGCGGGCTACATGCCGGTGTACCAGTTGCTGTGCCAGGCCGGCGGCAAACTGGCCTATGACGTCAACCGCGACGAGTTCGCCATCAGCAACTTGCCGGCCGGGCTGGATGTCGCAGGCTCCGTGAACGGCCGTCACGCACTGGGCAACGTGCTGGCCGATGCCACACGCGGGGCCGCTGAAGCGGTAGCCGCCCTAGATCTGCAAGCGCCAGCGCAGTCGGTGTTCAGCGCCGAAGCCAAGGTCAATTTCCCTTGGCCGATTTTCCCCCACCCCAAAGGCAAGGATTTCGTCGACTTCGACGAAGACCTGCAAGTGCGCGACATCGTCAACGCTACCCGCAGCGGCTACCGTGACGTGCAACTGGTCAAACGTTTCTCCACGGTCGGCATGGGCCCTTCCCAAGGCCGCCACTCGGCGCTGCCCACGGCGCGCCTAGTGGCCCAGGCCACCGGCCGCAGCATCAGCGAAACCGGAGTGACTACCGCCCGCCCACCGTTTCAGGCAGAAAAGCTGGCACATGTCGCCGGCCGCGCCTTCGACCCCTATCGGCAAACGCCCATGCACCGCCGTCACCTGCAAGCCGGGGCGAAGATGATGCAGGCCGGTATCTGGCAGCGCCCGGCTTATTACGGCAAACCCGAAGATCGCGAGCGCTGCATGCAGGAAGAAGCCCGCCATGTGCGCGAGAAGGTTGGCCTGATCGACGTGTCTACCCTGGGTGGCCTGGACGTACGCGGCCCGGACGCCGCCGAACTGCTGGAGCGCCTGTACACCTTCGGCTTTGCCAAACTGGCCATCGGCCGCACCCGCTATGCGCTGATGACCAACGAACACGGTGTGGTGATCGACGATGGCGTTTGTGCGCGCCTGGGCGAGCAGCACTTCTATGTCACCGCCACCACCAGCGGCGTCGACCGCATCTACCAGCAGATGCTGAAGTGGAATGCACAGTGGCGCCTGGACGTGGACATCACCAACGTCACCGCCGCCCTGGCTGCCGTCAACCTGGCCGGGCCGCTGTCGCGTCAGGTGCTGGCCAAGGTGTGTGACGATGTCGCGCTGTCGGCCGAGGCCTTCCCGTACCTGGGCGTACGGCAGGGCGAGGTGGCCGGCATACCGGCGCGCATCCTGCGGGTCGGTTTCGTCGGTGAGCTGGGTTATGAAGTGCATGTGCCGGCGCGCCATGCCGAGCGCCTGTGGGACGCCCTGATGCAGGCCGGCGCGGGCCTGGGCATTCGCCCGTTCGGCGTTGAGACCCAACGCCTGCTGCGCCTGGAAAAAGGCCATGTGATCATCAGCCAGGACACCGACGGCATGACCCACCCTGCCGAGATCGACATGCAGTGGGCCATTGGCCGCAAGAAGCCGTTCTTCGTCGGCAAGCGCTCCATCGAAATCCTCGAAGCACAGCCGCTCAAGCGCAAGCTGGTCGGCTTCACCCTGCCCAAAGGCAGCCCACAGCCGCTGGAGGGGCACCTGGTGCTGGACGGGTCAGACATCAGCGGCAACGTCACCTCCTGCGAGTACTCGCAAACCCTGGGGCAGATCATCGGCCTGGCCTATGCCGGCGCCCACCAGGCCACCCCCGGCATGCACATCCCGATCCGCGTGGAGGGCGGCGCGATGGTGCATGCCAAGGTGGTGCAACTGCCGTTCCACGACCCCGACAACCTGCGCCAGGAGCTCTGAACCATGACCAGTCTGCAAGCCAAAGCGTTTATCCCTCGCAGCCCGCGGGCCGAGCTGTTGCACGCCTGCGCGTTGACCGACCTGACCGAGGTAGCGCGGGCCGGCTTTCGCGGCGTCGACAGCGCCGCCTACCTGCAGCAACGTGGCTACCGATTGCCGCAGCAGCCGAACCAGGCCGTGCGCCAGGACGATGGCGGCTGGGTAGCGCGGTTGTCACAGACCGAATACCTGCTGCTGGGCAGCCTGGCTGACGAAGGCACGCGGGTGGCCGCCACAGAGGCCGAGTGGGTGCAGGATGCCCAGCGTAACTACCTGCTGCCGCGCCAGGACAGCCATGCCTGGTTGCAGCTGTCGGGGGCGGATGGCAGTGCGGTAATGGCCAAGTTGTGCGGAGTCGACCTGCGTTTACAGGCATTTCCCATCGGTGCCGTGGCGCAAACCTCTGCGGCGCGGATCAATGTGATCGTGGTGAACGTGGGGAGTGATGAGCAGCCGGCCTTGCAGTTGCTGTTCGATCGGGCGTCGTTGGCGTATTTCCGTGAGGCGGTGCTGGATGCGATGGATGAGTTCGATGGCGGGCTGATCGAGTTAGGCGCATTATCGGGTTGATAGCAGTCTGAACCTGTAGCCCCTGCAAAACTGTACAAAATATTTATTTTGTATAGCTTTATACAGTGACCTGCACTATACCTTGTACAACAGTTTAGTTTTGTACAGGTATTGTGCATGTCCACCTACCTCCAGTACTTCGCCGAACGCTTTGCCACGCTCGATTCGCACAACCTCGACCTGCTGAACGACCTGTACAGCGAGGACGTCGCGTTCCGCGACCCACTGCACCAGCTCACGGGTCTTCGCGCACTGCGGGCCTATTTCGCCCAGTTGTACGCGAAGGTGCCTGACGTGCATTACCGGTTCGAAGGCACCGACGAACTGGAACCGGGACATGGCTACATCCGCTGGACGTTGCACTACCGCCACCCGCAACTCGCCCGTGGGCAACTGATCAGCCTGCAGGGTTGCAGCCACCTGCGCTGGCAGGAGCGGGTGCATTTTCATCAAGATTACTTCGATGCCGGCGCCCTGCTTTACGAGCATGTTCCCGTCATGGGCAGCGCGATTCGCTGGCTCAAAGGCAGGCTGGCATGAGGCGTTGCTGGCTAACCGGCGCCAGCAGCGGCATCGGCGCAGCCATGGCGTTGCAATTGCTGGAGCAAGGCCACCAGGTGGCGTTGGGGGCACGCCGGGCGGACAAGCTGGCCGCACTGGCCGCACAGTTTCCGGGCCAGGTATTGCTGACGGTGGGCGATGTCGACCAGCCAGGGGATGTGGCACAGATGGCCGGGCAGATCGAGCAGGCCTGGGGTGCACTGGATCAGGTGATTCTCAATGCCGGCACCTGCGAGTACCTGGAGCCGGGGCACTTCGACCCGGCGCTGGTCGAGCGGGTAATGCGCACCAACCTGACCGGTACCAGCCTTTGCCTGGCCGCCGCCCTGCCCTTGTTGCGCCGTGGCCGGCAGCCGCACCTGGTGGTCATGGGCAGCTCGGTCAGCTGGCTGGCCTTGCCACGCGCAGGGGCCTATGGCGCGTCCAAGGCAGCCTTGCGCTACCTGGTCGAATCCCTGCGCATCGACCTAGCTGCCGAAGGCATCGACGTCACCCTGGTCAGCCCCGGTTTCGTCGACACGCCCCTGACACGCCGCAATGATTTCCCCATGCCCCAACTGTGGAGCGTCGAACGCGCCGCGGGCCACATCATCGCGCGCCTGCCGCGTCGCCCACTGGAGATTGCCTTCCCTGCCACCTTCACCCTGGTGCTGCGGTTGCTTGGCGCATTGCCGGCACGCCTGCGCCTCAGGCTGGGCCGCCATCTGGCGCGCCCCTCACAGGACTGACCCATGCGCATCGCGATCATCGGCACCGGCATTGCCGGCCTCACCTGCGCCCACCTGCTGTCACGCCGGAACGAGGTCACGGTGTTCGAGGCAGCGCAGCGGGTTGGCGGGCATACCCATACCGTGGATGTGCAATGGGAGGGCCAACACTATGCCGTCGATACCGGCTTCATCGTGTTCAACGACTGGACCTACCCGCACTTCATCCGCCTGCTCACGCAGTTGGGCGTCACCTGGCGGCCGACGGAAATGAGTTTTTCGGTGCATGACCCGCGCACGGGGTTCGAGTACAACGGCCACGATCTGGACACCCTGTTCGCCCAACGGCGCAACCTGTTGTCTGCGGGGTTCTGGGGCATGCTGCGCGATGTGCTGCGCTTCAACCGGCAGGCGCCAGCCGACCTGGCTCAGCAGCGCATCGATGGCAACACCACCCTTGGTGACTACCTGCAAGCCCAAGGCTATGGCCGGCGCTTCATCGACCATTACATCGTGCCGATGGGGGCGGCTATCTGGTCGATGTCACCCACCGGCATGCTGGACTTCCCCTTGCAGTTCTTCGTGCGCTTCTGTCAAAACCACGGTTTGCTGTCGGTCAACCATCGCCCGCAATGGCAAGTGATCGAAGGTGGCTCGCGCGCCTACCTCACGCCCTTGTGCAAACCGTTTGCCGAGCGGATTCGCCTGGGCTGCCCGGTACAACAGGTAAAACGTGACGTAAGCGGCGTCACGGTTACCTGGCCAGGCAGCAGCGAACGCTTCGACAAAGTCGTGTTCGCCTGCCACAGCGACCAGGCCCTGGCCCTGCTGGCACCGCCCAGCGAAGCAGAGCGCGCCATCCTGGGTGCCATCCGCTACGCCAGCAACGATGTGGTGCTGCACACCGACTCGCGCCTGCTGCCCCAACGGCGTAAAGCATGGGCCAGCTGGAACTACCGCCTGGGCGACAACGCGCAGGCGCCCGCCGCACTGACCTACAACATGAACATCCTCCAGGGCATCCAGGCACCGACCACGTTTTGCGTCAGCCTCAACCAGACGGCACAGGTGGACCCGACACAGATACTCGCCCGCTTCGACTACGCGCACCCGCAATACAGCCTGGCCGCGTTGGCGGCACAGGCCCGCCAGCACGAACTGCAAGGGCCGTTGCACAGCTATTACTGCGGCGCTTACTGGGCCAACGGCTTTCACGAAGACGGTGTGCTGAGCGCGCTGAACGTGGCCCGGCATTTTGGAGAGCAGCTGTGAACAGCAGCCTATGCCAAGGGTGGGTCAGTCACAAGCGCCTGAGCCCGAGGCCGCATGCGTTTCGCTATCGGGTTGGCATGTTCTACCTGGACCTGAACGAACAACAGCAGCTGCTGAACCTGTGTCACTGGCTTGGGCCCTCACGGCTGGCGCCCCTGTGCTGGCGCGAAACCGACTACCTGCCAGCGCTGACCCGCCAAGGCAAGCCCTTGGCCGAAGCCGCCCGGCAACTGGTCGGCCAAGCCATTGGCCAGGTGCCCGAAGGCGCCGTGCACCTGCTTACCCAACCGCGCTGCTGGGGGTTGTCCTTCAACCCGGTGAGCACCTACTTCTGCCATGACCAACAGGGCCAGCTGGTAGCCGTGCTGCTGGAGGTACGCAACACCCCATGGCGTGAACGCTTCCACTATGTGCTGCCGGTTGAGGGTGACCTGGCGCAACCCTTTTCCATGGCCAAGGCCTTTCATGTTTCACCGTTCATGCCGCTGGACATGGAGTACCGCCTGCGCTTCGCCCTCGATGGACAGCGGGTGCGCATCCACATGGAAAACTGGCGCGCCGGGTACAAGGTGTTCGAAGCAGACCTGGCGCTGCTACGCCAGCCGCTGGACCGCGCCGGCTTGCAGCGGCACATCCTCAACTTCCCCTGGATGAGCCTGCGCACCCTCACCGGCATTTACTGGCAGGCCCTGCGCCTGCTGCTCAAGCGCACGCCCGTGCACGACCACGTTGCCAGCCAGCACGATCTGGTACTCGGCCAACCCACATGTGAGGAGCCCGAACATGCCCGAACCGACCATGAGCGTTAGCAAATCGACCAGCATTGCCCCACTGCTCGGCAGCCTGGCCAAGCATGCAGTGCTCGCACAATTGCGCCAGTTGCGCCATGGCAATTTGCGCCTGATCAGCCAAGGCCAGCAATGGACATTCGGCGACGTCGCCAGCCGGCTGCATGCAGAAGTCGAGGTCGTAGACGAGGCAGCTTGGGGCCTGGTCGCCTGCAATGGCTCGATTGGTGCCGGGGAAGGCTATATCCACGGTTACTGGCGCAGCCCGGACCTTGCCGCAGTCACCCGGCTGTTCGTGGCCAATCTGGATGTGCTGGATGCCATGGAGGGCGGCCTGGCACGCCTGGCGCGTCCGGCTCTGCACCTGCTGCACCACCTGAACCGCAACAGCCGGCGCGGCGCGCGGCGCAATATCCTGGCGCACTACGACCTGGGCAACGACCTGTTCGAGCGCCTGCTCGACCCCACCATGATGTACTCCGCCGCGCAGTTCGACAGCCCGGCGCAAACGCTGGAACAAGCCCAGACCAACAAGCTGCAGCGCATTTGCCAAAAGCTTGAACTCAAGCCCGAGGACCACTTGCTTGAGATCGGCAGCGGTTGGGGCAGCCTGGCCATCCACGCCGCCCAGCAGCATGGCTGCCGGGTCACCACCACCACCCTCTCGGCGGCGCAGCACGCCCACACCCTGCAGCGGGTAAAGGCCCTAGGCCTGGAGCAGCACATCACCGTGCTGCACGAAGACTACCGCGACCTGCGCGGGCGTTTCGACAAGCTGGTGTCGATCGAGATGATCGAAGCCGTCGGCCACCGCTACTTGCCCACGTACTTTCGCCAATGCGCTTCGCTGCTCAAGGACGACGGGCTGATGCTGTTGCAGGCCATTACCATCCGCGACCAGCGCTACGCCCAGGCCAGGCGTTCAGTGGATTTCATCCAGCGCTACATTTTCCCCGGCGGCGCCTTGCCCTCGCTGAGCGTGCTGCTGGATACCGCCAGCCGCCAGACCGCCCTGAACCTGGTGCACCTGGAAGACTTTGGCCAGGACTATGCGCGCACCCTGCGCCACTGGCGCGACAACCTGCGGGCGGCGCGTGCAGAGCTGATGGCGCTGGGGTATGACGAGACCTTCCAGCGCTTGTGGGAGTTCTATCTGTGCTATTGCCAGGGCGGTTTCGAGGAGCGGACCATCGGCGTGGCCCAATTGCTCTGGGCCGCACCACAGGCGCGTCGGGCACCGCTGCTGGACCGTTGAACATGGCCCGCGGGTGGTTGATTGGCAACGCACTGTGGTTGCAAGCGGGTTGGTGGGCCTGCGTGCTGGGAGCACGCCAACCCTGGCTGCTGCTGGCCGCGATGGCCGGCCTGCTGGTGCACCTGCGCTTATGTCCGCACCCCGGAAGTGAACGGCGCGTCCTGCTGGGCGTGGCGATTGCCGGATGTTTACTCGACAGCCTGTTGGGCATGCTGGGTGTATTGCGCTTCGAACACTGGCCCTTGCCGCTTTGGCTGGCATTGCTGTGGCTAGTACTGGCCAGCGGGCTGCGCCACAGCCTGGCATGGGCCGGGCGACCGCTCTGGCGCGCCGCGCTGCTGGGCATGTTGGGCGGCCCCTTGGCTTACCTGGCCGGGGCTCGCGTGGCGGGCATAGAGTTGCCCATGGGGCAGTTGCGAACCGCACTTGTTCTAGCCCCGATCTGGGCGCTAGCCCTGCCGCTGGCCTTGCGCTTCGCGGCACGGGGCTGAGGCCAGGCTACAACTGCACCAGCCGCTCACGCAGAAAATCGACAAACCCCTGTACCGGCCGCGCCACCTGGCGGTGTTGCGGATACACCGCCGAAAGCTGCAATGCCGGTGGCGTCCAGTCTTCCAGCACACTCACCAACCGCCCGGCCGCCAACGCCTGCCCCACGATGAAGGTCGGCAGATACGTCACCCCCATCCCGGCAATGGCTGCATCCCTTAGCAACTCACCGTTGTTCGCACGCATCCGCCCGGCCACCTGAATCGCCTGCGCCTTGCCGCCCTGACGAAACTGCCACTGCACCTGACGCGAATGCCCATAAGGCAGGCAGTCGTGCCCTACCAGTTCATCCGGTGCTGTCGGCATGCCCCGCGCTTGCAGGTAATCCGGGCTCGCACAGTACACCCGCTCGACACTGGCAATGCGCCGCGCAATCAGGCTGGAATCCTCCAGCGCGCCAATGCGCAGAGCCAGGTCGTAACCCTCGCCGATCAGGTCGACGGCCCGGTCACTCAGGTCTACCTCCACATCCACCTGAGGGTGCAATTGCAGGAACTCGGTCAGCAAGCAACCCAGGTGCGCCATGGCAAACGACAGCGGCGCGCTCAGGCGCAAGGTGCCACGCAACGCCTGGGCCTGGCCGCTGATGTCGTGCTCCACCTGTTGCACTTCACCCAGCAGGCGCAGGGCCGACTGGTAGTAGTGCTGGCCCAGCGGCGTGGCGTCCAGCCGCCGGGTAGAGCGGTTCAGCAGGCGCACGCCAAGGCGCTCTTCAAGCTGCATCAGGCGCCGGCTGACCGATTGCTTGGACATCCCCAGGCGGTCGGCAGCGGCGGTGAAACTGCCGGCTTCCATGACCTGGGCGAAGATCCGCATGTCTTCGTAAGGGTTCATTGTCTTGCTCTTGGTGACAGTCAAACGCTTTATAGCGGCTTTTTCCCATCATTGCATCTCCCTAATCTACGCACAGGTCGCAGCGATGGCCCAGCAGGCCAGGAAAGACGCCCATTACCAACACTTGCATAGAGAAGGATTCGCTCATGAACATTGTCCACAAAGCCCTCACCGCTTCCCTTCTGGCCCTGTCCGTCTCCAGCGCCTTCGCCGCTGGCAGCCCAGGTGTCGAGCAACACACCCAGGCCTTCCTCCAGGCCCTGGAACAAGGCGGCGGCAAGCCACTGGAGCAACTCAGCCCGAAAGACGCCCGCGCAGTGCTCACCGGCGCCCAGGCTTCGGTCAAAGTCGACCTCTCCGGTATCGAGGTAAAAGAGCGCACCATCCAGGCCAACGGCGAGTCGATCAGGCTGCAAGTGGTACGCCCGGCCAACGTCAAGGGCGACCTGCCGGTGTTCATGTTCTTCCACGGTGGCGGCTGGGTACTCGGTGACTTCCCGACCCACCAGCGACTGATCCGCGACCTGGTGGTCGGCTCAGGTGCGGTGGCGGTCTACGTGGACTACACCCCCTCGCCAGAAGCGCACTACCCGACGGCGATCAACCAGGCCTATGCCGCTACCCGCTGGGTGGCCGAGCATGGCAAGGAAATCGGCGTTGACGGCAAGCGCCTGGCCGTGGCCGGCAACAGCGTGGGCGGCAACATGGCTGCGGTGGTGGCACTCAAGGCCAAAGAGGCCGGCACCCCTGCCCTGCGCTTCCAGTTGCTGCTGTGGCCGGTGACCGATGCCAGCTTCGAGACGGCATCGTACAAACAGTTTGCCGAAGGGCACTTCCTGACCACCGGGATGATGAAATGGTTCTGGGACAACTACACCACCGATGCCAACGCCCGGGCACAGATCTACGCTTCGCCGCTGCGGGCCAGCAGTGAACAGCTGAAGGGGTTGCCGCCAGCGCTGGTGCAGACTGCCGAATTCGATGTGCTGCGCGATGAGGGTGAGGCGTATGCCCGCAAGCTGAATGCGGCCGGCGTGACCGTGACTTCGGTGCGCTACAACGGGATGATTCATGACTATGGGCTGTTGAACCCGTTGAGCCAGGTGCCAGCGGTGAAAGCAGCGATGCGCCAGGCGGCCGGGGAATTGAAAGTACATTTGCAGTAGCTTGAGAAATACAAAAGTACCCGCCTAAGCGGGTATTTTTGTTTCCTGC
Organism: Pseudomonas sp. NBRC 111133; assembly: GCF_001320605.1. Classification (NCBI taxonomy): domain Bacteria; kingdom Pseudomonadati; phylum Pseudomonadota; class Gammaproteobacteria; order Pseudomonadales; family Pseudomonadaceae; genus Pseudomonas; species Pseudomonas sp. NBRC 111133. The sequence goes on from NZ_BCBJ01000002.1 coordinate 90,741, forward strand.
GGAACAAACAGGCGTCTGGTACGGCGGCGATAGGGCCATAAGCACCTACATCAGGGTTCAAACCCTTCCACAATGATCACCTCAGCCTTGGCCACGCCCTGGCGACGGCTGCAGGCCTCCTGGTACAGCGCCGACCGGTAGCACGCCACTGCCTGCTCGTACGAATCGAACTCGATCACCACGCTACGCTGAGGGGTAGGCCGCCCTTCCATCGCCTCGCTGCGCCCGCCACGGGCCAGGAAGCGGCCGCCGAACGCCTTGAAGGCAGCCGGAGCGCGCTGGGTGTACTGCTGGTATTGCTCGGGGTCGGTCACGTCCACATGGGCGATCCAATAGGCCTTCATGCGCTGCTCTCCTGTAACGGCGATATTTGTGTATGATGGTATACCATAAAAATTACCCCACCACAGTGAGCGTGCAACATGGCTTTCAACACCATCGAGGAACTTCTCGAGGACTACCGGCAAGGCCAGATGGTCCTGCTGGTGGATGACGAGGACCGGGAAAACGAAGGCGACCTGCTGATCGCTGCCGAGCGTTGTGACGCCCAAGCCATCAATTTCATGGCCCGCGAAGCGCGCGGCCTGATCTGCCTCACCCTGACCGACGAACACTGCCAGCGCTTGGGCCTGGAGCAGATGGTGCCGGCAAATGGCAGCGTGTTCAGCACGGCGTTTACCGTGTCCATCGAAGCGGCCACTGGCGTCACTACCGGCATTTCCGCCGCCGACCGGGCACGCACCGTGGCTGCGGCCATGGCCCGAGATGCCCGCCCCGAAGACCTGGTGCAACCCGGCCACATTTTCCCGCTGCGCGCCCGCGAAGGCGGCGTGCTGAACCGTGCCGGTCACACCGAAGCCGGCTGCGACCTGGCCCGCCTGGCCGGTTTCAGCCCAGCCTCGGTGATTGTGGAAGTGCTCAACGACGACGGCACCATGGCCCGCCGCCCGGACCTTGAAGTGTTCGCCGCGCAGCATGGCATCAAGATCGGCACCATCGCCGACCTGATTCACTACCGCCTGAGCACCGAGCAGACCATCAAGCGCATCGGTGAACGCGAGCTGCCGACCGTGCATGGCACCTTCCGGCTGGTCACCTATGAGGACCGCATCGAAGGCGGCGTGCACATGGCCATGGTCATGGGTGATATCCGCCGCGAGCAGCCGACCTTGGTGCGAGTGCATGTGATCGACCCGCTGCGCGACCTCGTAGGTGCCGAATACGCCGGGCCATCCAACTGGACGTTATGGGCGGCCTTGCAGAAGGTGGCCGAGGAAGGGGCTGGTGTAGTGGTGATCCTGGCCAACCATGAATCCTCCCAAGCCCTGCTGGAGCGCGTACCGCAGCTGACCCAGCCGGTGCGCCCTTATCAGCGCGGGCAATCGAAGGTGTACTCCGAAGTGGGCACCGGGGCACAGATTCTGCAGGACCTGGGCGTGGGTAAGCTGCGCCATCTGGGGCCTCCGCTGAAGTATGCCGGGCTGGCGGGGTATGAACTGGAGGTGGTGCAGAGCATTCCCTTCGAGCCCGGGATGCTCGGCTGAAAATACATAAGCATCTGATTTGGCGGGGCCCTGCGGGGCCCCGCAGCGTTTCTGAACGGACGGAGTGATGGCCGGTCGCCTCATACCTCTTGCCAAAAGTTTGGAATACCATAATATGATATCCCGTAGACCTTAAATCTGCAGGCCGGCACCTACAATTACAAACGGCCACCCAGACACTTTGTTTTAGCTGCTCCCCGAACACTGTTGGCGGGCGCACCACAAGCCCCGCCTCGAATAACAAAAGCAACGAGGGCGTAACCATGCTGTTGAGCAAACGTGTAACCGCAGTGCTGTCCGCCAGCCTGCTGACCCTGGCCTGTCAAGCCGCCGTGGCCGCTGACAGCCTGAATTTCGTCAGCTGGGGCGGTACCACCCAGGACGCCCAGAAAGAAGCGTGGGCCGTCCCCTTCACCAAAGCCACCGACATCAAAGTCGTCCAGGACGGCCCTACCGACTACGGCAAGCTCAAGGCCATGGTCGAAAGCGGCAACGTGCAGTGGGACGTGGTCGATGTCGAAGCCGACTTTGCCCTGCGTGCCGCCAGCGAAGGCCTGCTGGAGCCCCTCGATTTCAACCAGATCAAACGTGACAAGATCGACCCGCGTTTCGTTTCCGACCACGGCGTTGGCTCGTTCTTCTTCTCCTTCGTGCTGGGCTACAACGAAGGCAAGCTCGGTGCCAACAAGCCGGTGGACTGGACCGCGCTGTTCGACACCAAGACCTACCCCGGCAAACGCGCCCTGTACAAATGGCCGAGCCCTGGCGTGCTGGAACTGGCCCTGCTGGCCGACGGCGTAGCGCCCGACAAGCTGTACCCACTGGACCTGGACCGCGCCTTCAAGAAACTCGACACGATCAAGAAAGACATCGTCTGGTGGGGCGGCGGCGCCCAGTCGCAACAGCTGCTGGCCTCGGGTGAGGCTTCGCTCGGCCAGTTCTGGAACGGCCGCGTCTACGCCCTGCAGCAAGATGGCGCACCAGTGGGCGTAAGCTGGAAACAGAACCTGGTCATGGCCGACTTCCTGGTCATCCCCAAAGGCGCCAAAAACAAGGACGCGGCCATGAAGTTCCTGGCCAACGCCAGCAGCGCCGAAGGCCAGGCCGAGTTCGCCAACAAGACCGCTTACGCGCCAGTGAACGTCGACAGCGTGGCCAAGCTGAACAAAGACCTGGCACCGAACCTGCCCACTGCCTACGCCCAGGACCAGGTCACTCTGGACTTCGCCTACTGGGCCAAGAACGGTCAGGCCATCGCGGCCCGCTGGAATGAGTGGTTGGTCAAATGAAAGTCGCCATCAACGCCCTGCATAACGCGCAAGGTGCCCCCACGGGCACCGGCGCCTCGGGTAGCACACCCCGCCGCGCCAGCCTGAGCCAGCGCTGGAAGGGCAGCCGCAACCTGCTGCCGGCCCTGCTGTTCCTTGGCTTGTTCTTCTTCGCCCCGCTGGTCGGCCTGTTGCTGCGCGGGGTGCTGGAGCCAACGCCGGGGCTGGGCAACTACGAGCAGTTGTTCGCCAACTCGGCCTACGCACGGGTGCTGTTCAACACCTTCTCGGTGGCCGGCGTGGTCACCCTGATCAGCGTGCTGCTGGGCTTCCCGCTGGCCTGGGCGATTACCCTGGTGCCCAAGGGCTGGGGCCGTTGGTTGCTGAACATCGTGCTGCTGTCGATGTGGACCAGCCTGCTGGCGCGTACCTACTCGTGGCTGGTGCTGCTGCAAAGTTCGGGGGTGATCAACAAGGCGTTGATGGCCATGGGCATCATCGATGCCCCGCTGGAAATGGTGCACAACCTCACCGGCGTGGTGATCGGCATGAGCTACATCATGATCCCGTTCATCGTGCTGCCATTGCAGGCAACCATGCACGCCATCGACCCGATGGTGCTGCAGGCCGGTTCCATCTGCGGCGCCAGCCCATGGACCAACTTCTGGAAGGTGTTCCTGCCGCTGTGCCGCTCGGGGTTGTTCTCCGGGGCGCTGATGGTGTTCGTGATGTCGCTCGGTTACTACGTCACCCCGGCGCTGCTGGGCGGGGCACAGAACATGATGCTGCCCGAATTCATCATCCAGCAGGTGCAGTCGTTCCTCAACTGGGGCCTGGCCAGCGCCGCCGCCGCACTGCTGGTGGTGATCACCCTGGTGCTCTTCTACCTGTACCTGAAGCTGCAGCCGGAATCCCCGGTTGGCAACGCGAGGTAAACCGCCATGCTCCTGTCTCCCAATGCCATGGGCCGCCCGCTGCGCACGGGCCTGTACCTGACCACCGGGGTCATTGCGGCCTTCCTGCTGCTGCCGGTGGTGTTCATCGTGTTGCTGTCGTTCGGCTCGTCCCAGTGGCTGGTGTTCCCGCCACCGGGCTGGACCTTCAAGTGGTACGGCCAGTTCTTCTCCAACCCGGAGTGGATGGACGCCGCGCTGGCCAGCCTCAAGGTGGCCGTGCTCACCACCATTGCCGCCGTGCTGCTGGGCCTGCCCAGCGCATTCGCCCTGGTGCGTGGCCGCTTCCCGGGCCGCGAGCTGCTGTACGGGCTGTTCACCATGCCGATGATCGTGCCACTGGTGATCATCGCCGTGGCGGTATACGCCCTGTTCCTCAAGCTCGGCTACACCGGCACGCTGTTCGCCTTCGTGGTCAGCCATGTGATCGTTGCCCTGCCCTTCACCATCATCTCGATCATCAACTCGCTGAAACTGTTCGACCAATCGATCGAGGATGCCGCGGTGATCTGCGGTGCTTCGCGCCTGCAGGCCATCTTCAAGGTCACCTTCCCGGCCATTCGCCCGGGGATGATCGCCGGCGGCCTGTTCGCCTTCCTGGTGTCGTGGGATGAAGTGGTGCTGAGTGTGATGATGGCCAGCCCCGACCTGCAGACACTGCCAGTGAAGATGTGGACCACCCTGCGCCAGGACCTCAGCCCGGTCATCGCCGTGGCCTCGACCCTGCTGATCGGCTTGTCGCTGCTTGTGATGTTCATTGCCGCCGCCTTGCGCCGGCGCACCGAAACAAACGCCTGAGCGCGCGGAGAAAACAACAATGAGTGCAGTAATCAAAGACAACGCGCCAGGCAAAACCCTGGTCAGCCTGCGCGGCCTGAACAAGCACTACGGCGATTTCACCGCCGTGGACAACCTCGACCTGGAAATCCAGGACGGCGAATTCCTGACTTTCCTCGGCTCAAGCGGCTCGGGCAAATCCACCACCCTGTCGATGCTGGCCGGCTTCGAAACGCCCAGCAGCGGCGAGATCCTGGTCGATGGCCAGTCGCTGGTGAACGTGCCGCCGCACAAGCGTGATATCGGCATGGTGTTCCAGCGCTACTCGCTGTTCCCGCACCTGAACGTGCGCGACAACATTGCCTTCCCGCTGGCCATTCGCAAGCTCAACGCTGCCGAAACCGCCAAACGCGTCGATGCCATGCTCAAGCTGGTGCAGCTGGAGAAGTTCGCCCACCGCAAGCCTTCGCAGATGTCCGGTGGCCAGCAACAGCGTGTGGCCATTGCCCGAGCGCTGGTGTACGAGCCACGCATCCTGTTGATGGATGAACCGCTCGGTGCGCTGGACAAAAAGCTGCGCGAAGACCTGCAGGACGAGCTGCGCCAGTTGCACCGCCGGCTGGGCATCACCATCGTCTACGTCACCCACGACCAGGAAGAAGCCATGCGCCTGTCCCAGCGCATCGCCATCTTCAGCCACGGCAAAATCGTCGGCCTGGGCACCGGTTACGACCTGTACCAGAACCCGCCGAATGCCTTTGTCGCGTCGTTCCTGGGCAACTCCAACTTCCTGCGGATCAAGGCCAGCAGCAACGGCGCGGGCAGTTTCGAGGGCCAGCCGGTGGCCATTCGCCTGACGCCGGGCCTTACCGCCTCGCAGGATGCCCTGATCATGGTACGCCCGGAAAAAGCCCTGGCCCTCACAGCCGAACAGGCTGCACGCGAGCCGCTGCCGCCGGGCTGGAACGAAGTCAGTGCCAAGGTTGGCGAAGTGCTGTTCCTGGGTGAGAGCCAGACCTGCCATGTGGTAACGGCGGGTGGCACTGAGTTGACGGTGAAAGCGCTGTCGGCTGCGGGTATGCCTATGCAACCTGGCGACAGCGTGAAAGTGCGCTGGGCGGTGGCGGATGCATGTATCTATACCGAGTGGGCCGAAAGTGATTTGAGCAAGTCGGCCGGGGCACATTGAGATCGCGGGGGGCCGCTTTGCGGCCCCAATAACGCGGTCTACCAGGTCTTAGATTCAACCCCTAAGCACTGTCACATAATCATCACGTCACTGTCGTAATCTGCGGGCCAACTCTATGCCATAGGCCACCCGGCATGCTGCGCCTGCTTGTCTTGCTGCTCACCCTGCTACCGCTAGCGACCCTGGCCGAGCCCGCTCACCTGCGCGTCCAAGGCTCCAACACCATCGGCGCCGCCTTGCTGCCGGCACTGGTTCAGGGGCAATTGCGTGCGCAGCAAGCCACCGCCATCCACCAGCAACCGGGCAACGTCGCCAACGAGACCGTCATCACCGCGCAGGACGATCATGGCCAGCCGGTACGCATCGATGTTGCCGCTCACGGGTCCAGCACCGGCTTTGTCGCCCTCGGCCGTGGCGATGCCGACCTGGCGGCCGCCTCGCGGCCGATCAACGACAGCGAAGTGCATCAATTGCGCGCTCTGGGCGACCTGCGCGCTGCCAGCGCCGAACAAGTCATCGGCCTGGACGGCGTGGCGGTCATCGTCCACCCCGACAACCCGCTGCCACAACTGACCACCCAGCAACTGGCGCAGGTTTTTTCCGGGCAGATCCAGCGCTGGGAACAGTTGGGCATTGCTGGCGGCGCCATCCACCTCTATGCCCGTGACGACCGCTCCGGCACCTACGAGACGTTCAAGGCGCTTGTGCTGGAGCCCCTGCACGACGAACTATCAGCCAAGGCGCGGCGCTTCGAGTCCAGCGACGAGCTGGCTTCTCAAGTCGCCACCGACCGTCAGGCCATCGGCTTCAGTAGCCTGGCCGCAGTGCACGGTGCCAAGGTGCTAGCGGTGGCCGAAGGCGACGCACCGGCCATGTTGCCAGAGCGCGCGCTGGTGGCCAGCGAAGACTACCCGCTGTCACGGCGCCTGTACTTCTACCTGCCAGCCAACCCCAAGCCTCAGGCCAAGGCCTTGGCCGATTTCGCCCAAAGCCCGGCTGGCCAGGCGATCGTTGCCCAGCAGGGTTTCGTGTCGCAGCAGATCAAGGCCCAGCCTGTTCCGCCCCTGGCCGATATGCCGCCACGCTATCGCACCCTGGCCCAGCAAGCGCAGCGGCTGAGCGTAAACTTCCGCTTTCAGGAAGGCAGCGCCAGCCTCGACAACAAGGCCCTGCGCGATGTGCAGCGGGTGGTCGAATACCTGCGACAGGCCGGCAAGTTGCAGAGCAAGGCCGTGCTGGTAGGGTTTGGCGACCCCAAGGAAACCCCCGGGCGCGCTGCGCTGCTTTCGCGCCTGCGCGCCCAGGCCGTGCGCCGCGAGCTGGCACGCGGTGGTGTGGAGGTGCTTGAGGTAACGGGCATGGGCGATGAACTGCCAGTGGCCGGCAATGAGCTGGAGCAAGGGCGCCTGCGTAACCGTCGGGTAGAGGTGTGGGTGTATTGAAGGCGTGATTACGGCCCTGGCAAAGAAATGTAACAGCTCCCCGTTCGGCATCCATGGCAAACGGGTCTAGGCTCAAGTTCATGTGATACCGGGCCCCTCTGACGGCTGCCAAGCCGCCATGTCGGATCACTGTTGCCTTGCAACGTCGACATTCAAGGAGGGGCTCATGACAGCTCTGCAGGCATTCCTCACCACCCCCGTCCTCGGTACCAGCGCCTGGTTGTGGTTGGTATTCATGGCCATCGTCATCGGTTTGCTGGTGCTCGACCTGGGCGTGCTGCACCGCCACGACCGCGAAATCGAAATGCGCGAAAGCCTGCTGCTGTATTCGGGCTATTTCAGCGTCGGTGTACTGTTCGGCGCCGGGGTTTGGTATCAGCTAGGCGCACAGTCGGCGCTGGAGTTCTACACCGGCTTCCTGGTCGAGCAGTCGCTGTCGATGGACAACGTGTTCGTCATGGCGATGATCTTCAGCTACTTCGCCATCCCCCGCCGCTACCAGCACCGTGTACTGTTCTGGGGCATCCTGGGGGTGGTGTTCCTGCGGGCGATCATGATCGGCGTGGGCGCGGCGCTGGTGCAGAACTTTGCCTGGGTGCTGTACCTGTTCGGCGCCTTCCTGCTGTTCACCGGGGTAAAGATGGCGCTGTCAAAAGAAGACAGCCACCCGGACCTGGCCAACAACCCGATCATCAAGTTCGTACGCCGGCACATGCGGGTTACCGACCAGATCCACGGCTCGCACTTCTTCGTGCGCAAGACCCCGCCTGGGCACAGTAAAGCCCTGCGCTATGCCACCCCGTTGTTTCTGGCGCTGGTGCTGATCGAACTGGCCGACCTAGTGTTTGCCGTCGACAGCGTGCCGGCGATCTTCGCCATTACCCAGGACCCGTTCATTGTCTATACCTCCAACATCTTCGCCATCCTTGGGCTGCGCTCGCTGTACTTCGCGCTGTCGGCGCTGATGCACAGGTTCGTTTACCTCAAGTACGCACTGGCGTTGGTGTTGATCTTTATTGGCTGCAAGATTTTCTACCACGGCATGGTGGGCAAGGTGCCGGCGTTGCTGTCGTTGGGGGTGACGTTCGGGTTGCTGCTGGGTGGGGTGGTGGTTTCGTTGGTGAAGACGCGGGGGCAGAAGGTGGCTGTACAGACTTCCCAGCCAGGAGACGCTTCAAATGGGCACAAGGATGAAGACCCGCAATTGCGGGTCTGATCCCGTCTTACTTTTTAATCATAAAGTAACCCATCAACGACCAAAGCAGCGCGATGAATATCAGCCATAGCGCCATAGCCATTTTTCGTTTCAAGTACAGCGGAAAATGCTTAAGTTCCTCTTCATCCAGCCAGCCCATATGCAGATGTAATCTAGGAAACGTGACCAAAGCGCTCACCGCGCTCATTAGCAGACAGCGAGACCTCAGGCTTCCTCCCCCCCAAACGGGCTTCATCTGCTCCAGATAGGGGTTACTTGTGATAGCTGACAGGGCGACTTGAAAATCACGGGACATTGCAATTCGCACATTTATAGCAAGACCTGAAAGCCCAGTGACAAACGGAACAATCAGGAACGCTAGTTTAAGCAGCGGCGGCCAACTTTCGAAGTCAATCATCTATCACCTCATAAAGCACCTCTCCCGCCTTCTCTCCGAATGTTCCAAGGCCAATAGAGCCTGCTGCAGAGCTGGCGCCAACGATGACGATCCCGCATACCGGAACGCCAAGTCCACCAGTACCAAGAGCGAAAACACCGCATAGAGCGGTTGCAGCAGCACCACCTCCCCAAGCGCCAAGCATGCCTCCCCCGAGACCACCTGCGAAGCTACTCGCCTCGGTAAAACGAACCTTCTTGCAAGCTCCAGTTTCGCCGGCCTGACACACCTCCTGCACGTTCAAGTAAGACGAAGCGCCGCCCAACCCTACTGCGGCATGTCCGCCATATTTGAGGTAGTTGCTAAGCTTCGCCACCTTACCCAGATGCGTTGCATACCCGGGAATCTGCCCCGGCCCACCCGCTTTCGACCAATGATGCACGAGGCTCTTGGTCGAGATATTCAAGCTTTTCCTCAAGCGCTCATAATTTCCAAGGTTCAGTTGCTTGTTCAAAAATGCTGTTTTCAGCTGTCCATCCAGTTGCTGCAGAAGGCGCCGCCGTTCGGCGAAGAAGCCTGGGCTGTTCAGGTGGCCGTGGCGCATGAACTCCCGCTGGTGCAGTTGCTCGATACTCGTCAATGTATGACTGACCTGTTTCAAGCCTTGATCCAGCATGTCCTTACCCACGCCCATGGACAGGCTGGCATCGCTGAGCAAACCGGCGATCTCGGCCTGGTGCTGCATCATGAAATCCGCTTCGGTGTAGTCGAGCACTTCCAGCGCACGCCGCGCATGCTGCGCTGCGGCCATCAGTTCTCCCTCTTCGTGCGTGCAGGCATTTCCATTGTCAGGGTCACCGATCACGAAGATTTCCCCTGCCTTGAAGCCTTGCTCAAACGTCGGATTGAGCCGCTGCAACCGGGAAATCGGTAACGTGGCATCATGCTCGGCCAATTGCAGCAGCACCTCGGGGAACGACATGCGCCGGGGAACCACATAGAAGCCAGGCTCCAGCGTACCGGGCAGTGCACCTATTACAGGTTGGGAGAAACGCTCCGAGTAGACCGCGTTTGACAGCTCGGAAAAGTGAGCATTGGCAAGCCCTGCTAGGGGCTGCATGGGTGGCGGTGCTTGATACAGCGGTGCGACCACCCGATTGCTGCCCGGCGAACAGCCACAGACAACCAACGCACCATCCATGGCCACGCGCTGTCCATCGGAAATGAAGTGGTCCACACCTTCGGCGACCATTCCCACCTGCCCACAAAGAGGGCATGGCGTGGTCTGGTCGCCTTCACGGAGCACCATTCGGCCTTCGTCCAGATAGCCGGCCCCTGTCGCAATACAAACGGCTCCAGTTGTGGTGATATCGCCGTCAACTGCCTGACCTTTTCCCTCTAGACTGACGCGCATCTATAAGCTCCCTTTGCGTGGTTGAGGTTCGAAACCTAACACCCGCAAGGCGGTTTCAAGCGCTTGGAGCAGAGAATCAGAAGCGTCCTACAGATTACCCGAGCTTTGCTTAAAGTCCCTGTTCACGAGCACGCCCGCGAACAGGTAAATAGCCGCTGACGAAGCCATTACCGCCCGCTACGCAACATCTCCACTGGCACATATTTGCCAATCTCATACTTGCCAATTGCCGCCCGGTGCACTTCATCCGGCCCGTCAGCCAGGCGCAGGGTGCGTTGCATGGCGTACATGTAGGCCAGTGGGAAATCGCCGCTCACCCCTGCCCCGCCATGTATCTGGATCGCCCGGTCAATCACTTTCAAGGCCACGTTCGGCGCCACCACCTTGATCTGCGCGATCTCGCTGCGGGCCACTTTGTTGCCGACAGTGTCCATCATGTAAGCCGCTTTCAGCGTCAGCAGCCGGGCCATGTCGATCTCCATACGCGAGTCGGCAATCTTGTCGACGTTGCCACCCAGCCGTGCCAACGGCCGGCCAAAGGCGGTGCGCTCCACCGAGCGCTTGCACATCAGTTCCAATGCACGTTCGGCCATGCCGATCGAACGCATGCAGTGGTGGATACGGCCAGGGCCAAGGCGACCCTGGGCAATCTCGAAACCGCGGCCCTCACCGAGAATCACGTTTTCATACGGCACCCGCACGTTTTCGAAGCGCACTTCGGCGTGACCGTGGGGAGCATCGTCATAGCCGAACACCGGCAGCGGGCGGACGATCTTCACACCGGGCGCATCGGTGGGTACCAGTACCATCGAGTGCTGCTGGTGGCGCGGCCCTTCGGGGTCGGACAGGCCCATGAAGATCATCACCTTGCAACGCGGGTCGCAGGCGCCGGAGGTCCACCACTTGCGGCCGTTGATCACCCACTGGTCACCGTCACGCACGGCCGTGGCGGCCATGTTGGTGGCGTCCGAGGAGGCCACGTCCGGCTCGGTCATGGCGAACGCCGAGCGGATCTCGCCACGCAGCAGCGGCTCCAGCCATTGGCGTTTCTGCGCTTCGCTGCCGTAACGCACCAGCACTTCCATGTTGCCGGTGTCCGGCGCCGAGCAGTTGAACGGCTCCGGGCCAAGCAACGAGCGGCCCATGATTTCCGCCAGCGGGGCGTATTCCAGGTTGCTCAGGCCGGCGCCGTATTCCGATTCAGGCAAGAACAGGTTCCATAGCCCTTCGGCGCGGGCCTTGGCCTTGAGCTCTTCCATGATTGCAGTGGGCTGCCAGCGGTCGCCCTCGGCGACCTGGCGCTCGAACACCGCTTCGGCGGGGTAGACATAGGCGTCCATGAACGCAGTGACGCGCTCGCGCAGTGCCTGGACCTTGGGCGAATAGGCGAAATCCATCGGGGCTACCTTCACGGTTCGGAGTACATGGGCCAGAGCCTAGAGCAGCCTGCGCCCATCCACCTAGTCTATTTTCCGCGTGTATAAACATTCATAACCGATATAT
>NZ_BCBJ01000003.1:0-58481 GCF_001320605.1 Pseudomonas sp. NBRC 111133
GGCCAATAACTCCAACAAAGAGCGGCGCCCATGAACCTCAGCAAGGTCGACCTCAACCTGTTCATCGTGTTCGATGCGATCTATACCGAAGCCAACCTGACCCGCGCCGGGCAGATTGTAGGTATCACGCAGCCAGCGGTGTCCAACGCCCTTTCGCGGTTGCGCGAAACCTTCAACGACCCGCTGTTCGTGCGCACCGCGCAGGGCATGGTGCCCACGCCCATGGCACAGAACATCATCGGCCCGGTGCGCAACGCACTGGCACTGTTGCGTACGTCGGTGCAGGAAAGCCGTATCTTCAACCCGCAACAAGCCAACAAGACCTTCCGCATCAGCATGACCGACCTGACCGAGGCGGTGATCCTGCCGCCGCTGTTCCAGCGCCTGCGCCGCCTGGCGCCGGCGGTGCTGATCGAGAGTTTCCTGTGCAAGCGCCGCGAAACCACCAAGGAGCTCGCCGCCGGCCGCCTGGACTTCGCCATCGACGCCCCCCTGAATACTGACCCGCAGGTACGCCACGTCAAACTGATGCAAGACCGCTATGTCTGTGCCTTGCGCCAGGGCCACCCGCTGGCCGACAGCAAGCTGACCCTCGACAGTTACCTGGGCATGACCCACATCCATATCTCCAGCCGCCGTAACGGCCTGGGCTATGTCGACCTGGCGCTGGGCAAGATGGGCGTACAGCGCAAAGTGGCCTTGCGCTCGCAGCACTACCTGATGGCTTCGCAGGTATTGCAGCAAACCGACATGGCGATGACGGTGCCCGAGCGCTTCGCCCGCCGCCATCAACTGCGCTATCACCCCCTGCCGGTGGAAGTACCCGCGCTCGAAACGCACCTGTACTGGCATGAAAGCACCGATCAGGACCCGGCCAACCGCTGGATGCGTGAGCAAATCACCGAACTGTGCGAACGCGTGGTGGCCGAGGAAGAAAGAGCCTTGGAGCCTGCCTGAAGATGCGCACGAGGGATCGCTCATGGCCACCACGGAGGAAAAAAATCCTAAAAATCTACAAACAGATAGAAAATCTATGTGGCAGCACTCAAAAATCCACTGTGGGAAGTAAAAAATTTCTTTCAGATGGCGGATACGCTTACGCCATCAATCGCCGATTTCACGGCGACAGACATGGACCTGCCTCAATGCCAAGCGCCCCGCTCTACTTTGATTACGCCGCCACCACTCCAGTCGACGACCGGGTCATCGAAACCATGCTCGCCAGCCTTGGCAGCCAAGCCAACTTCGGCAACCCGGCGTCCAGTGGTCATGCCTTCGGCCAGGCTGCCCGACGAGCCGTTGAGCAAGCCCGCCAGCAAGTGGCCGAGCGCGTCGGCGCACACGTCGAGCGCCTGGTCTGGACCTCGGGCGCGACCGAGTCCAACAACCTGGCGCTAAAAGGCATTGCTCAAGGCGCCGGCCAGCCTGGGCACCTGATCACCAGCCAACTGGAACACAAAGCCGTGCTCGACACCGTGGCCGAACTGGAGCGCCAAGGCTGGGACGTTACCCGCCTGGCCCCGGATGCCGTCGGCCTGATCAAGCCCGCCAGCGTACAGGCCGCACTGCGCCCCGATACCCGCCTGGTATCGTTGATGGCAGTCAACAATGAGCTGGGCACGGTCACTGACTTTGCCACCATTGGTGAACAGGTGCGTGCCCACGGTGCCTTGCTGCACGTGGACGCGGCGCAGGCCGTGGGCAAGCTGGCCATCAACCTGAACACGATGGCCGTGGACCTGATGTCGTTTTCGGCACACAAGGTGTACGGGCCAAAAGGCATCGGCGCGCTGTACGTCGGACCACGCGCCCGTGCGCTGATGCGTGCGCAGATGCACGGCGGCGGCCATGAACAGGGCCTGCGCTCCGGCACCCTGGCGACCCACCAGATCGCGGGCATGGGCAGCGCTTTTGCCTTGGCCGGCCAGCCCGGCGACAATGAATACCAGCACCTGGAGCAACTGGCAAAGCGCCTGCGCGAAGGCCTGCTGGCCTTGCCCGGCGTCAGCCTGAACGGATGCGCCAGCCAACGCATTCCCCATACCCTGAACCTGTGCATCGACAGCAAGGGCTTCAACAGTGCGGCGCTGGCCAGCGAGTTGGCGTTATCGACCACCTCGGCCTGCAACTCGGCCAGCCATGCAGCCTCACATGTGCTGCTGGCGCTGGGGCTGGACGAGCACCAGGCACGCAACAGTGTGCGCTTGAGCATCGGGCGCTTCAGCACCGAGGCCGAAGTGGACAAAGCGATCGACGTGTTTGCCCGGGTACTGACAGCAGCATCTGCAACGTTGTGGTAAGCCGCGCCCTGGCGCGGCCTGCCGCACGGCGTCACCGGGGCACCCAGCGCCCCGGTAAACTCACAGGAAGGTGAACACCTGCGACGCCGGCAAGCGTGACTTGTTCAGCCCGGCGTTAAAGTCCGTTTCAGCACGGTAGCCCAGGCTGAGGATCACCACGCTGGTGAAGCCACGCTCACGCAGCCCCAGCTCGGCATCCAGGACCTTGCTGTCGAAGCCCTCGATGGGCGTGGCGTCCAGGCCATGTGCCGCAGCCCCCAGCAATGCAGTACCCAATGCCAGATAGGTCTGTTTCTCCATCCAGTGCTGCACGTCCTTCTGGTCATGACGGTGCAGGTCGACGTAGTGACGGCGGCTCTGGTTCTGTGCGGCTCGCGCTTGTTCATCGCGGAAACGGCCATCGGCAGCTTCCTGCTCGAGCACGGCATTGAGGTGCGCCTCGGGCATTTCGGTACGGGTGCAGAACACAATCACGTGCGACGCATCGAGCAGTTTCGGCGTGTTGTAAGCAAAACGCTCCGTGGTGCTCTTGGCCAGGCGGGCCTTGCCTTCGGCTGTGTCGGCGACGATGAAGTGCCAGGGTTGGGAGTTGACCGAGGACGGGCTGTGGCGCAGTTGCTCGAGCAGGGCGTCGACAGTGGCCTGGGGAATGCGGCGCGAGGCATCGTAGGCTTTGGTGGTGTAGCGGCGCTTGGCCAGCGAGACGGTATCCATGCAACAACTCCGGAATGTACTGGGGATTTGCCGGGCATCTTATCTTTCCTGCCGCAAAGAAAAACCGGCACAATGCAGCAACACTTTCACACCTGGAGTGAAGATGCTGCGCATCACTGACCTCGAACTGTTCGTGCGCAGCAGCGTGCTGGGCAGCTTCACGGCCGCCGCCCATGAAGCCGGCCTGCTGCCGGGGCAAGTGGCTGCTGCGATCAAACGCCTCGAGCGCGACCTCGATGTGCGCCTGTTTGCCCGCACCACCCGTAGCCTGCGCCTTACCGCCGAAGGCGAGCGCTACCTGCCGACCGCCCTGAATGTGCTGGAGAGCCTTCGCCAGGGGCGCGAAGACCTGCATGGCAACCCTGGCACCCTGCGTGGCACCCTGCAGGTGTCGGCGCCTTCCGACTTGGGCCGCAACATGCTGTTGCCCTGGCTGAGCGCCTTTCGCCGGGAGCACCCGGCCCTGCACCTGCGCTTTTTTCTGTCCGACCAGATTGCCGACCTGAACCGTGACCCGGTGGATGTGGCCATCCGCTATGGCCTCAACCAGGACGCCAACTACATCGCCCTGCCCTTGGCCAGCTGGAACCGCCGAGTGCTGGTGGCATCGCCCGATTACCTGGCCCGCCACGGCCACCCGGTCACGCCCGAAGCCCTGCAAGAACATGCCTGCCTGCTGTACATGCAGCACAACCGGGTCTACGACAAGTGGCGGGTGGGCAACCGCACCGTGCAGGTCAGCGGGCCGCTGGTCAGCGACGATGCCGACGTCATCCGCCGTCTGGCCCTGCAAGGTGAAGGCATCGTCTACAAATCGTGGCTGGACGTAAGCGCCAATATTGCAGCCGGCGAACTGCAGATCATCCTGCCCGAATACCTGGGTGAATCCGTGCCTGTAACCCTGGTTTGCCCACACCGCAAACAACTCACGCCTGCGGTGTCACAACTGCACCTGTGCCTGCGCGACCACTTCGAGGCCCTGCGCGCTCGCGCACTGAACAACGGTTGCACAATCGTCCCGGACTAAGCGCCAGCAGGCAGCGAGCAGGGCGCAAAAACGCTTGCAACAGGTTGCACGCCACCACTGCTGCCCCAGCAGCACCCGCCCAGCACCCGACTGCTGCCCAACCTGCAACACCGCCGAAGAAATCCATTAAAAATCATATATATCAATAACTTAAAAAAATGGCACAGTCCCTGCTCTAGCCCTCCCCAACAACGCTTTACATACGGGGAGATCCACCATGCATCCGCTCAACCCACTGGCCCGCCAGATCAGCCTTGCGCTGCTGCTGGCCGGCACCGGCAGCCAGGCCATCGCTGCCAACGAAGACAACAAGAACGAACCCGCCCTTGAAACCGTAACGGTCACCGCTCAGCACCGAGAGCAGACCTTGCAGGAAGTACCGGTTGCGGTGTCGGCCATCAAGGGCACCAGCATCACTGCCGATGGCGTGCGCTCGATGGGCGACATCACCACCTTCGTGCCCAACGCCTCGGCCAAGAACCCCGACGGCGACGGCCGCCCTCGTTGGTATATCCGTGGCCTGGGCACCGGCGATACTGGCGCGGCAACCGTATTCCCGGTGGGCATCTACGCGGACGATGTCTACCTCAACGCGCCCATCGCCGGTGGCGGACCGCTGTTCGACCTGGAACGCATCGAAATCCTGCGCGGGCCGCAAGGCACCCTGTATGGCAAGAACACCACGGCCGGCGCAGTGAACGTGATCTCGAAGAAGCCCACCTTCGACACCGACGGCTATGGCACTGTCGGCTTCGGCAGCAAGAACGAGCGTATCGTCACCGGTGCCATCGGCGGTGCGCTGGTCGATGAAAAACTGGCCGGGCGAGTCGCGCTGTATTCCGAAGAGCGTGACGGTTTTCAGAACAACGACTTCGACGGCAACACCTACGGTGATGTGAACAAGAAAGCCATCCGTCTGCAGTTTCTGGCCCAGCTCAACCCCGACCTGGACGCCCTGCTCAAACTGCACAGCCGCCAGTTCAAAGGCGATGGCAGCAACGGCTCGCTGCCGGTTGGCCGCTACTACAACGTCGGCTACGAACGCCCGCACGGCCGCGATATCTCGCTGAACGTTAACGAAGACTATCGCCTGGACCACGATGGCGCCTCGCTGACCTTCAACTGGTACCTCGGCGATTACACCCTGACCTCGATCAGCGCCTACGACTACCTCCGCAACCGCTCCACCAGCGATGCCGACTACACCCCCTACGAGGTCAACGGCGCGGCCATAACCGACAACAGCTACCGCCAGTGGTCGCAAGAGCTGCGCCTGGCATCGCCGGAAGACCGCCCGCTGCACTGGCTGGTGGGTGCGCACTACTTCCATGAAGACCTGGACAGCTCGGCGCAACGCATCGTCACCCCCGGGCCGACGCCCAACGGCACCGGTTCGAACCAGGTGGGCACCACCGCGTTCCGCGACCTGGGTTACGACCAGCGCACCGACAGCTACGCGCTGTTTGGCAACCTGACCTACGACTTTACCGATGACTTCAGCGTCACCGGCGGCCTGCGCTGGACCCAGGAGAAGAAAGACATCGACCTGGACCTGGTGCAACTGACCCGCGCCACCGCCAGCGGCCCGCTGATACCGCTGGGCGGTGTGGGCACCAACGGTAACCGCCAGGAAGACAAGACCTGGGAAGCCTGGACCTACGACCTCACCCCCGAGTACCGCATCAATGACAACCTGCGGGTGTTCTTCCGCTACGCCCACGGTTTCCGCTCGGGTGGTTTCAACACCGGGCTTTCGACCAGCCTGGCACAGCTGACCACGGTCGACCCGGAAGAGCTGGACGCCTACGAGCTGGGGCTGAAGTCGGAGTGGTTCGATCGCCGCCTGACCGTCAACGCCAACCTCTTCTACTACGACTACTCCGACATCCAGGTGAACCTGCTGACGGTGAACAACGGCGTGCTCACCACCGCACTGACCAACGGCGCCAAGGGCAAGGTCAAAGGCGCAGAACTGGAAATCGAAGGCCAGCCGACCGAGCGCCTGCACCTGCGCGCGGCGGTGTCGTTCCTCGACACCGAATACACAGACTTCAAGAACACCAACCCTACCACCGGTGCGGTGACGGGCGACTACAGCGGCAACAGCTTCGTGCGCTCGCCCCGCAACGTGGTGTCGCTGGGCGCCGACTACACCATCCCGCTGGAAGTGGGCGGCAAGCTGGTGGCCGGTGGCGACGTGAGCTTCCGTGACAAGGAGTACTTCCTGGCCGACCGCCAGAGCAGTGCCGACGCCACCCTCAGCCAGCCCCACTACACCCTGGCCAACGCCCGCCTGAGCTGGTTCAGCCACGACGACAAGCTGAGCGTGACCGGCTTCGTCAACAACCTCACCGACCGCCGCTACCAGGTGCATGGCCGGCCCAACGGCACTGCCGGGCAGTACGTGATCACTTACGGCGACCCGCGCACCGTCGGGCTCAGCGTTACCAGCCGATTCTAGGTTGTCCTTCCGGGCCCTATCGCCGGCACTGCCAATACATCATTCAGCAGGAACACCCCATGCCCCACCACCCCCCCTTGGCCAGCGCCATCGCCCTGGCCATCGCCGGCCTCGCCGTGCCCGCCTTCGCCGCCGAACCCAACGACCGCCTCGACACCGTGGTCGTGGTCGGCACCCACCGCAGCGACGTGACCGCCCTGCAAAGCGCCGCCCCGGTCGATGTACTGAGCGGCGAAAAACTCAAGGAAACCGGCGCCAGTGACCTGTCCGCCGCACTCACCGCACTGTCGCCCTCGTTCAGCTTCCCGCAATCACCACAAGGAGCTTTCGCGGGCTCCATCGCCCAAGGTGCCTCGCTGCGCGGCCTTGCTTCGGACCAGGTGCTGGTGCTGGTCAACGGCAAACGCCGCCACACCAGCGCCAACGTTACCCGCCAGGGCTTGGTCAACGCCCGTGGCGCGGCAGCGGTGGACCTCAGCCTGATCCCGCTGTCGGCCATCGAGCGCGTGGAAATCCTGCGTGACGGCGCCGCCGCCCAGTACGGCTCGGATGCCATTGCCGGGGTGATCAACATCGTGCTCAAGGCGCGCGACGAAGGTGGCAACGCCGGCTACCGCTTCGGCGGTTACAAGAAAGGCGACGGCCTGCAACGCAAACTCAGTGGCTGGAAGGGTTTCGCCCTGCCCAACGACGGCTTCCTGACCCTGGCCTTCGACGCCGGCAGCCAGGACCCGGCCAGCGACACCCGCGACGACAACCGCCTCTTCTACCCCGGCTCTACCAGCATCGACACCGCGCGTGAGCAAAACAACCGCTACCGCAACTGGCGTTGGGGCTCGGGCAATGTCTCGGACCAGTACAACTTCACCGCCAACGCCGAAATGGGCTTGAGCGACGGCCTTAGCGCCTACGGTTTTGCCACCTACGCGCACAAGAACACCGACGCCGAGAACTTCTTCGACCCGCCCACCACCCTGCGCAGCAACTACGGCAGCGTGGCCCTGGCGCGCTACCCCGACGGCCGCCTGCCGGTCACCCGCTACGGCCTGGAAGACTTTGCGGTCACCGGCGGCCTGCGTCTTGAAGACGAAACCGTAGGCAACTTCGACCTGGCCTTGAACTACGGCGACAACCGGGTCGAATCCACCGACCGTAACGCCATCAACCCCAGCTGGGGGACGGCGAGCCCCTCGACGATCTACACCGGCCGCCGCGAAGCCGACCAGACCAACCTGACCCTGGACTGGACCCGCGACTTTGCCAACGACTGGCTGTTCAAGCCACTTACAGTGTCTGCCGGGCTGGCCTGGCGTCAGGAAAACTACGACCTGACCGAGGGCGACGCCGCCGGCTGGTCCAACGGCCCCCTGTTCAATACCGTTGACCCGGCCTCTGGCCGACGCATCCCCGGCTATTACTCGGGCATCACCCAGGTCGATGCCGTGTCGCTGGACCGTCGCGTGATCGGCGCCTATGTCGACGTCGAAGCCCAACTGACAGAAAAATTCCAGGCCGGTGTGGCGGTGCGCAGCGAGCATTATTCGGACTTTGGTGACACCATCAACGGCAAGCTGTCGCTGCGCTACGACTTCACCCCGCAGATTGCCGCACGGGCCAGCGCCAGCACCGGCTACCGTGCGCCTTCGCTGGTGCAGAGCGGGCTGTCGTCGTTCAGTGTGCAAGTAGTAGAGCAGCCGCCAGGCAGTGGCAACTGGGTCGAGGTGCAGCAGCGCACCCTGCGCGCCGACAGCCCGGAAGCCGCCTTGCTGGGTGGCAAGGCGCTGAAGCCGGAAGAGTCGACCAACTTCTCCGTGGGCCTGGTCTGGCGGCCGGTGCCCAATGCCTCGGTCACCCTTGACGCTTACCGCATCGACATCGACAACCGCATCACCCTGTCCGACCAGTTGCCTGCATCGGTGGTGGGCCCGATCTTCGCCGGCACCCCCTACGCCAACATCCAGAGTGCGGCGTTCTATACCAACATCGCCGACACCCGCACCGACGGTTTCGAGTTGGCGGGCCATTATCAGCTGGACGTGGGCCGCTGGGGGCGCGTGGACTTCAACGGCGGCTATGCGCGCAACAACACCCGCATCACCGGGCTGGATGATGTGGGCAACATCCCCGGCAACCAGATCATCGGCCGCAATACCCAAGGGCTGATCGAGGATGGCACGCCCAAGGACAAGCTCACGCTCAGCGCCAACTGGCTGTATGACAACTGGAGCGTCACCGTGGCTCAGCGCCGATATGGCGAGTGGAAAAACCGCAACGCCGCAAACCCCACGCTGGACCAGACCTTCAGCCCGCAGTGGGTAACCGACCTGGATGTGTCGTACCGCTTCGACCTGGGCTTGACCGTGTCGGCGGGCGCGATCAACCTGTTCGACAGCCACCCGGACAAGCTCAAGGGTGCGCAGTTGTATGGCGTGCCCAAATACTCCATCACCAGCCCGGAGGGGGCGCAGGGAGCGTTCTACTACACCAGCGTGAGTTACGACTTCTAGGCTGAAACCGCGTTGGCTTCTTCGCGGGCAAGCCCGCGAAGAAGCCAACATCGATGCTGCTGACGGACTGCTGCTGCAGCAGCACCCTGCTGCGTCTCCAGCACCATCCTCTTCCCTCAGCCCCGCATTCCGGGGCCTGCGCCGCCTGGCACAGCTCTTGCGATACCCCTAACACCTTCTGTTTTCCCAAGGCTTGCCATGCGCGTGCTCTCTACCCTTTCCTGGTTCATCTCCCCCCTGGCCCTGCTCACGCTCTGGGCCGTGGTGGCCAATGCCGGGCTGTTTCCGGCCAACCTGCTGGTCCCGCCGCAAGAGGTCTGGCTGAGCCTCAACGACCTTCTGACCACAGGTGAACTTCAGGCGCACCTGGCAGGCAGCCTGTCGCGCCTGGCCCTGGGCTTCACCGGCGGCGCACTGGCGGGCCTCGGCTTCGGTGCGGCGCTGGCCATGTCGAAAACGGTGGAGGCCTACTGCGCCCCGCTGTTCCACACCCTGCGTCAGGTGCCGAGCATCGCCCTGATCCCGATGTTCGTGCTGATGTTTGGTGTCGACGAAACCTTCAAGGTAGTGATCGTTGCCAAGACCGCGTTCTTCCCGGTGGCACTGGCCACCTGTGAAGGCATCCGCGCCATCCCGCGCAGCCATTTCGAAGTGGCGGCGGTGTACCGCTTGCGCTGGCCGACGCTGGTGGGGCGAATTGCCCTGCCCGCTGCAGTACCGGCCATTGTCACCGGCATTCGCGTGGCCATGACCCGCGCCTGGGTGGTGCTGGTGGCCTGCGAGCTGCTGGCGGCAGACAGCGGCCTGGGGCAGATGATCGAGATGGGCAGGCAGATGCTGCGTATCGATGTGGTGATGGTCGGCGTGGTGCTGACTGGGCTGATCGGTTTTACCCTGGATTTCACCCTGCGCCGTGTGGAGCGGCGCTTGTCTGCCTGGCAAAGCCGCTGAGGAGGCTGTGATGAAACTGCAAACATTGCGCGGTCTGGTATTGCCACTGTTGCTGCTCGGCGCCTGGGAGTACGCCTCGCGCCAGGGCGCCGCCGGCGCCTATGCCTTCGTGCCGCTGGCGCAGGTGGGCACGGCCTTGGCCGCGTTGCTGGGCAGCGGTGAATTGCTGGTCAACCTGTGGGCCAGCTTGCTGCGCACCTGCAGCGGCCTGGCCATCGGTATTGTCGGCGGTGTTGGCCTGGGCGCGCTGATGGCCCTGTCCGCACCGGCCAACCGCCTGATCGCCCCGCTGTTCCACGCCCTGCGCCAGGTGCCGATGCTGGGTTGGATTCCGTTGATTGCGTTATGGCTGGGGAACGGCGAAGGCGCCAAGCTGCTGATTGTCAGCCTGGCGGCGTTGTACCCGATGGTGCTGAACACGTTCGAGAGCCTGCGCCAGGTTGCCGGTCAGCACCGTGAAGCCGCGCAGGTATTGATGCTCAGCCGTTGGCAGCAACTTCGACTGATCCTGCTACCCGCCGCCCTGCCAGGCATCGCCGCCGGGGTGTTGCAGGCCCTGGCGTTCGCCTGGGTAACCTCGGTGGGCAGCGAGCTGTTCCTGTCTGCCGGGGCCGGCCTTGGCAGCTTGATGATGACCGCCGAAGCCGGGGCGCGCATGGAGATCATTGTGGTCTGCGTGCTGTGCATCGGCCTGTGTGGCTACCTGATGTCCTGGCTGAGCACCCTCCTCACCCGCCGCCTGCTGCGCTGGCGTACCACCTCTTGAAAGGCCCGACCATGAACGCCATCGCCCATGCTTTACCCACCAGCGCCATCACCGGCGCACTGACCCTTCGCGGCCTGAACAAGGCGTACACGCTCAAGGGCAAGGCTGTACCGGTGTTGCAAGGCATCGACCTGGACATCCGCCCCGGCGAGTTTGTCAGCATTCTCGGCGCCAGCGGCTGCGGCAAATCCACCCTGCTACGGTTGATCGTTGGCCTGGACCAGGCTTACCAAGGGCAGATCCTGCTGGATGGGCAACCCGTGCGCGGGCCAGGCCTGGAACGCGGCATCGTGTTCCAGGACCACCGCCTGTTCCCGTGGATGACCCTGCAGCAGAACATCGCCCTGGCGTTGAAAAATCATGCACTGCCGACGACCGAGAAGAATCGATTGGTGGCCGAGCACATCGAACGGGTGGGTCTGAGCGGTTACGAGCAAGCCTATCCGCACCAGCTTTCCGGTGGTATGGCCCAGCGCGCGGCGATTGCCCGGGCGCTGGTGAACAAGCCCAAAGTGCTGTTGCTGGACGAGCCACTCGGCGCGCTGGATGCACTGACCCGGGTGCGGCTGCAACAGGAGTTGCAGCGCATCTGGGTGCAGGAGCGCTGCACGGTGATCATGGTGACCCACGATATCGAAGAAGCACTGTACCTCGGTGACCGGGTGATCGTGATGGACGCACACCCGGGACGGATTCGTGAGGATCTGCGCATAGACCTGCCCCATCCACGCCAGCGCGATAGCCAGGTACTGCAGAGGTACAAGCAGCGCTTGCTAGGGGAACTTGTGGGGCATTGACGGGTTGTGAACGGCAAGACAGGGCTTGCCAATGACTGGCAGCTGAAACTGGCGGCGCTTGGGAGCAGGCCTGGCGGGGAACTATGGGCATTACGGGGCACCCAGGCACGCAACGTTGAACCTGCGCTACGACCTCTGAGCCTCAGCACCTGTGGTACTGTGCCGCAACCCCTTAAGGAGCTTCACACATGAACGTACGCTGCACATCGATCGAAGATGTCCGCACGCGCATCGATCATATCGATCAGAACCTGGTCGCCCTGCTCGCCCAGCGCGGCCAGTTGGTAGCCCAGGCGGCTACTTTCAAAAAGACCACCGATGACGTCCGCGCACCCGCACGGGTCGAGCAAGTAATTGCCAAGGTGAGAGGAATTGCCGAAGAAACGGGGGCTTCGCCAGAGGTGGTGGAGCGGGTTTATCGGGCGATGATTGCAGCGTTCATCGATGAAGAGTTGAGCGTGCATGCCGGTTTGGCCGGCAAATAAACCGGGGCTGCGCGGCAGCCCCGGTATTTGAAGCCAACAACTTACCCTGGGGCTGCTCAACTGGCCAAGGTGAAGTCCGCTGCGGTTACTGTGGTTGCATCCGCCCCCCTACCAGGCGGATGGCGTCGGTGGCGCCAATGCTGACCAGCGTATCGTCGCCAACATCACCGTTGAGGTAGTCACTGCCGCTACCACCCGACAGGATGTCGTTGCCAGCGTCACCGAACAGTGTGTCGCTGCCAGCGAAGCTGAACTACCTGATGTCGCGGCTGCGGCTGGCCTCGTCGGTGGGTAGCCTGGGCGATGACGACATCGAGCAGATCAACAATTACCTGGGGCCGGAACTGATGGTAAGCAATTGATCGGAGCACACACGGTAGCGGTGGCCGGTCTATTGGCGTCAGGCTATGATCGGTCACCCCTCCGCGGACACCCTGCCCCATGCCCGTAGACCTGCAAGCGCTATACCCCAGGCTGATCCACCTGATGCTGGACACCGTGTTCGTGGTCGACAGGGACAACCAGATTGTCTTCGTCAGCGATGCCTGCGAAGCGCTGCTGGGCTACCAGGCCCGCGAGCTGATCGGCACACCGATCACCGACTACATGCACCCGGACGACCTGGCCATCACCCGCGCGTCGATTGTAAGGGTGATGAACGGGCAGCCCCATTACGACTTCCGCAACCGCTATGTGCGCAAGGATGGCGAGATCGTGCATATCCTGTGGGCAGCCAGCTGGTCCGATGAGGCGCAAGCGCGCATCGGTGTGGCGCGGGATGTGACGGCACTGCACCAGGCAGAAGAAGCGCTGCGCTTCCTAGCCCATTACGACCCGCTGACCCGACTGGCCAACCGGGCCATGTTCAACGAACGGCTCGGCAACGCACTTGCCACAGCCCGGCAGCAAGAGCATCGGCTGGCGTTGCTGTTTATTGATATCAATGACTTCAAGCAGATCAATGACAACCACGGGCACAGCGTGGGCGACCGGGTACTGTGCATAGTGGCACGGCGCCTGGAAGACTGTGTAGGTAAAAACGGCACCGTGGCGCGCATGGGCGGAGACGAGTTTACCGTGCTGCTGACGGATCACCCGTCGCCGGAGGCGATTGCCGAACACGTCGCCAACATCCTGGCAGCCATGGCCGAGCCACTCGGCGTCCAACTGCCCGGCGTCGACGCGCCGTCCTGCAGCATCGGCGTAGCCTGTTTCCCTGAGGACGGCCACGATGCCGACCTATTGCTGAGGCACGCTGATGGAAACATGTATCAGGTCAAGCGACAGAGGACCGCAGCCGGCTGAACAAGAAAGGACCATGATCATGCCCAACCCTGAAGACGCTTTGCTCGACAGTTGGCAGCACAACGCGCAAGCCTGGATTGACGCCGTGCGCAGCGGCGCCATCGAAAGCCGCCGCCAGGTCACCGACCAGGCGATCCTGCTGGCCATTCTTGGCCGCCAGCCCGAACGGGTGCTGGACCTGGGCTGCGGTGAGGGCTGGCTGCTGCGCGCCCTGGGTGATCGCGGGATCGAAGCCGTGGGCGTCGACGGCGACAGAACCTTGGTGGATGCCGCGCGGGCTGCGGGCTCGGCCGAGGTGCACCTGGCCAGCTATGCGCAGTTGGCCGAGGCCAACGTTTACGTAGGCAAAGGTTATGACCTGATCTGTGCCAATTTTGCGTTGTTGCACCAGGACATCATTCCGCTACTGGTAGCGATGCACGACCTACTGGTGCCTGGCGGTGCGCTGGTGATCCAGACGCTGCACCCATGGGGCGTGGCGGGCGGGGACTATCAGGATGGTTGGCGGGAGGAGTCATTTGCCGGGTTTGCCGGGGATTGGCAGCCAATGCCCTGGTATTTCCGTACCCTGGCCAGCTGGCTGAATGCAATGGACATGGCGGGGCTTCGGCTGGTCAGCCTGCAGGAGCCGCAGCACCCGCAGAGTGCGGTGCCGCAGTCCTTATTGATGGTGGCTGAGCGCCCTTGAAGGCGCTCAAGCCCCCACCCAGCTCAAGCTTCAGAGCACTGGCTTGCGCACCGCCCCGCTGCGGGCTTTGGCCATGGCCGCCAGGCGCACCGCAACGTTGGCCGCGCCGTAACCGGCATAGCCACCCTTGCGCTGGATGATCTCGAAGAAGAAGCGCTCTTCGAACGGTTCGGTGTACACGTGGAACAGCTCGCCGCCCTGGGCATCGCGGTCGTACAGCACGTTGTAGTACGCCAACTCGCTGAGGAACTCGTCGTCAAAGTCGAAGCGTGCCGCCAGGTCGTCGTAGTAGTTCAGCGGGATTTCCAGCAACGGCACACCAGCCAGCTTCGCGCGCGCCACTTCGCGGAAGATATCGTCACAATCGAAGGCGATGTGATGAACACCGGAGCCGCGATAGCTGGACAGCGCATGGGCGATGGCGGTGTTGCGGTTTTCCGAAATGTTCAGCGGCAAGCGCAAGGTGCCGCACTGACTACGCAGCGCGCGGCTCTTGACCAGGCCGTACGGGTCGGGCAGCACCACTTCGTCATCAGCGGCGAAATCGAACAGGCTCTTGTAGAACAGGACCCAGCTGTCCAGCGACTCGGCCGGCAAGGCCAGGGCCATGTGGTCGATGCGGCGCAGCCCACCGGTGGCGGTGGCGTTCTTGTCCAGGCTGAAATCGGTATCGTACAGGGTCTGGCCGGCAGTGCCCTGCTCTACCAGGTAGAGCAGGCTGCCATCCGGCGCACGCACCGCCGGTACTTCACATTCGTTAGGGCCGACCAAGCCCCGGAACGGCTGGCCACGGTAGGCAGTCGCGCGCTTCAGGGCTGCTTGCTGATCCTTGACCCGCAGCGCGGTGGCGCACAGCGACGGGCCGTGGGCCTCGAAGAAGTTGTGGCCGAAGGAATACGGCTCGGCGTTCAACACAATGTTGATATCGCCCTGGCGCAGCAACTGCACTTCTTTGCTGCGGTGTTTGCCGGCTTCGGCAAAACCCAGGCGTTTCAGCCAGCTGGCCAGACGCGCGCCAACGGCTTCGTCAACCGCGAATTCGAGGAACTCCACACCGTCATAGGTGCTTGCCGCTGGCGGGGTGAACAGCACGCCAGGTTCGATCGGCGTGTTTTCCTGCTCCAGGCGCAGGCGGGTCTGCTCTTCGAGATACAACAGCGAGCGCAGGCCATCAGCGGCGTTTTGCCGTGGCGGCGCAGCGCGGAAGCCGTCGTTGAAGATTTCCAGCGATAGCGGGCCACGGTAACCGGTGGCAAGGATCGGCGCCAGGAAACCGGCCATGTCCATTTCACCCTGCCCCGGGAAGCAGCGGAAGTGGCGGCTCCACTCCAGCACATCCATGGCCAGAATCGGGGCGTCGGCCATCTGCACGAAGAAAATCTTGTCGCCGGGGATGTCGCGGATCGCGCTGGGGTCGCCCTTCAGGGACAAGGTGTGGAAACTGTCGAGGATCACCCCGAGGGCCGAGTGGTCGGCCTGGCGCACCAGGTTCCACACTTGCTGGTAGGTGTTGACGTGGCGGCCCCAGGCCAGCGCTTCGTAACCAATGCGCAGGCCGCGCTTGCCGGCGTGCTCGGCCAGCAGGCGCAGGTCATCGACCAGCAACTGTTCTTCGCCCAGGGCATCGGCCTGGACGTTACTGCACACCAGCACCAGGTCGGTGCCCAGCTCCTGCATCAGGTCGAACTTGCGTTCGGCGCGGTCGAGGTTTTTCTGCAGGCGGTCGCGGCGGCAGCCTTCAAAGTCGCGAAACGGCTGGAACAGGGTAATGGCAATGCCAAGATCAGCGCACATCTGGCGCACCTGGCGCGGGCTGCCGGCGTAATAGAGCAGGTCGTTTTCGAAGATCTCGACGCCGTCAAAACCGGCGGCGGCGATGGCTTCGAGCTTTTCCGGCAGGGTGCCGCTCAAGGACACGGTAGCGATCGAGCGCTGCATGGCGGGAGTTCCTTGTTGTTAGAAAATGACGGTGCCAGTCAGGTAAAAACCACTGTCACAGTTTATGGCACGATCGATTATTCGCAGGTAAAGTCGCCGCTTCAATCTCTTTGTACGGAATGGTTAGTTTTGCGTTCGATTATCGCACAAAACCCAATTTAACGAATTGCTAGACCGCAGCCCCAGGGTCAACATGAGACCCAGACGCAGGCACACCGACCACTGCCTCCTGCCTTGGCGAACGTATGGCGGAGCCTGCGCAAACAACAATAACAACGGAGACAACGATGGCTCACTCCAGCTCGCAAGCCAAAAAAGCGACCGCCAGTGGATGGATAGGCTCGGCACTCGAGTACTACGACTTCTTCATCTACGCTCAGGCCGCTGCGCTGATTTTCCCGCAGATCTTCTTCCCCAATACCGACCCGAAAATGGCCATCATTGCCTCGTTGGCCACGTACGGCGTGGGCTACCTGGCGCGCCCGGTCGGCGCCTTCGTACTGGGCCACTGGGGTGACACTCGCGGGCGCAAGAACGTCCTGCTGCTGTGCATGTTCCTGATGGGCCTGTCGACCATGGCCGTCGGCCTGCTGCCCACCTACCACGACATCGGTTACCTCGCCCCGGCCTTGCTGGTGGTGCTGCGCCTGATCCAGGGCTTTGCCGTGGCCGGGGAAATTTCCGGTGCCAGTTCCATGATCATGGAGCACGCGCCATTCGGCCGAAGAGGCTATTACGCCAGCTTTACCCTGCAAGGCGTGCAGGCTGGCCAGGTACTGGCAGCGGCGGTGTTCCTGCCACTGGCCTACTTCATGCCTAACGAAGCCTTCACCGAATGGGGCTGGCGCATTCCGTTCCTGTTGAGCGCCATCGTGCTGATTGCCGGTTTCATCATCCGTAAGGAAGTGCACGAAACTCCGGCGTTCGTGAAGGAAGAGAAGCAGGACAAGGTTGCCAAGTCGCCCATCAGCGAGGCCTTCCGCCACAGCTGGAAGCACATGGTGCTGGTGATGTTCATGGCCCTGATGAACGTGATCCCGGTGGTGGCCACCATCTTCGGTGCGGCCTACGCGGTGCAGCCAGCCTATGGCATCGGCTTCGACAAGAGCGTGTACCTGTGGATCCCGGTGGTCGGCAACATCGTCGCGGTGCTGGTGATTCCGTTCGTGGGTAACCTGTCGGACAAGATCGGCCGTCGCCCGACCATGATCGCCGGTTGCCTGGGCTCTGGCCTGCTGGCGTTCGTCTACCTGTATGCAATCAGCATTCAGAACGTGCCCATGGCGTTCGCCGCATCGATCATCATGTGGGGCATGGTTTACCAGGGTTACAACGCGGTGTTCCCAAGCTTCTACCCAGAGCTGTTCCACACCCGCTACCGCGTTTCGGCCATGGCCATCGCACAGAACATCGGCACCATGCTGACCGCCATGCTGCCAGCGCTGTTCGCCCTGGTCGCACCGCCCGGCTCGGACAACATCCCGCTGGTGGTGGGTAGCCTGGCGTTCTTCATTACCTGCGTGTGCGCCCTGGCGGCCTACATTGCCCCGGAAACCCATCGCCTGGCGATGGAAGACCTGGGTAACCCAGACGCCAAGCCGATGGAAAAGGATGCTTACGAGGCTAGCCGTAAAGGCAGCTTTCAGGCAGTGAGCCACTGACAGATGGCCGGGGCCGCGTTGCGGCCCCGGCACTTTCAACCTTCAACCACTTCCTGCAAGCGCGCCCACAGTCGCTCGACATCCCCTCGCTCAGTCGGCAGCGCACCGATCGAAACCCGCACCATCCAGCGCCCATCCAGTGTCGCTAGCGTCACATAGGCATCGCCAGAAGCATTCAGCCGGTCGGCCCACCCCTTGGTATGCGCATCCAGTGCCTCCCCCTCCAGCCCCGCCGGTCGATGGCGAATGCACAGGGTCTGCAACTGCACCGGCGCCAACACCTCCCACTCAGCCGCCGCCGCAACCTGCGCCGCCAACCATCGGGCATTGTCCAGGTCACGCCGCAACCGCGCCTGCAATGCGTCAACGCCCTCGCTGCGCAGCATGAACCACAGCTTCAACGCGCGGAACCGTCGGCCCAACGGGATGCCCCAGTCACGCAGGTTCTTCACCTCACCATCCACCGCCGATTGCAGGTAGCTGGGGTTGGTGCTCATCACCCGAATCAGGTGCTGCGGATCGCGCACGTAATAGATCGAGCAATCGAAGGCCACACCCAGCCACTTGTGCGCGTTGACCACCACCGAATCGGCCAGCTCGATGCCATCCCACATCCAGCGGCACTCAGGCAGGATCATCGCGGAACCGGCCATGGCCGAGTCCACATGCAGCCACAAGCCATGGGCCTGGGCGATTTCGCCGATCGGGCGCAGCGGGTCAAGGGCGGTGGTGGTCGTGGTGCCAGTTGTGGCCACAACCGCGCAAGGTTGGTTGCCGGCAGCCAGGTCCTGCTCGATCGCCGCCCGCAAGGCCTCTGGACGCAACGCGTACTTTTCGTCTGTGGGGATGAGGCGGATATTATCGCGGCCAAAACCCGCCAGCAGCGCGGCCTTGTCTACCGAGCTGTGGGCATGAGCACTGACATACACGATCAAAGGCCTGGCTTCGGCCTGCAGGCCGCCGCGTACCAAGGCGTAGTCGGTGGCGCGTTCACGGGCGCTGATCAGCGCCACCAGGGTGCTGGTCGACGCGGTGTCCTGGATCACTCCGCTCCACTGGCCAGACAGGCCCAGCAGCTGACGCAGCCAGTCGAGGGTGGTTTCTTCCAGCTCGCTCAGTGCCGGGCTGGATTGCCAAGACAGGCCCAACACGCCCAGGCCGGTGCTGAGGAAATCGCCCAATACGGAAGACAGGGTGCCATTGGAGGGGAAGTAGCCGTAGAAGTCCGGGTGCTGCCAATGGGACAGGCCGGGCATGACCAGTTGGTTGACGTCATCGAGAATGGCCTCGAAGGGTTCGCCCTGCTGGGGGGCGGTGTCAGGCAAAGCAGCCTTGAGGTAGCCGGGCTCGACCTGAGCCATGACCGGGCGTTCGCCGACGGTTTGGCGGTAGTCGGCGATCAGGTCGATCAGTTGGTGGCCGTATTGGCGGAATTGTTCGGGGGTCACGTGGGGGCTCCTGTGGTTTTTCCACTGCCCCCAGTCTAGGTACCTGTGCCAAAGCGAATAACCCCGCCTTGCGCATACCTGCTATGGCAAACCCGCATGCCCACCCTGCACGCCAAACTGCGACTGTCGCCACAGCTCGAACACCCGGTTGCGCAACCAGCGGTGCTCGGCCGAGGCCTGCAGGCGCTGGTGCCACACTACCCAGTAACGCTGGCTGTGGTCGATGAAACCCAGCGGCCGCCAGGCCAGATCATGCAAGCGGCACAGTTGCCGGGCAATGTGCTCGGGTACGGTTGCCACGGCCTGGCTGTTGGCGATCACCTGCACAGTGGCGGAGAAAAACGGCACTTCCAGGCTGACCCGCCGCTGCAAGCCCTGGACGCGCAGGTGGCGGTCGATGAAGCTGTCCTTGTCGCCACCGCCGGAAATACGTACGTGCTTGTGCGCCAAGTAATCGGCCTGACTGAGTGCGGCATGGGCAGCTAGCGGGTGGTCGTGACGCATCAGGCACACGGCGCGGTCCTCGCCCAGCAGACGCCCGTGCAGGTTGGGCGGCGACTCGTCGAACAGGGTGGTGGCCAGGTCAATCTCGCCGCTGGCCAGCAAGGCGTACTGGCCGGCCTGCCAGGTACGGTACTCCAGCGATACGCCCGGTGCTTCACGCTCCAGCGCGGCCACCAGCAGCGGCAGCATGTGCTCGGCCACGTAGTCCGAAGCAGCCAGGCAGAAACGCCGCTCGCAGCGTGCCGGGTCGAACACCGCGGGCTGACGCAGAGCCTGTAGTTCTTCGAGAACCTGGCGCAGGGGTTCGACAAGGGCTTCGGCGTGTTCGCTCAATACGTAGCCACGGCCCTGGCGTACCAGCAGCGGATCGTCGAAAGCTTCGCGCAGGTGGGCCAGCTGGCGGCTCAGGGCCGACTGGCTGACGCCCAGGCGCTCGGCGGCGTGGCTGAGGTTTTTCAGCTGTAGCAGGTGGTCGAGGGTGCGCAGGTGGGCGAGGCTGAGGGAGGCGAAGGTGGGGTTCATGCAGGCTCCCTGCGGTGGCATTCAAGGGCCTATTCGCGGGCTCGCCCGCTCCCACAGATTCATCGCTGTATTGAAAGCTGCGGTGAACCTGTGGGAGCGGGCAAGCCCGCGAAGGGCCGCAACGCGGCCCCGGCTTTTTAAGCGGTCAGACCAACGTACACGTTCTGCACGTCATCGTTCTCGTCGATCGCTTCAAGGAACGCTTCAACCTCAGCCAGTGCTTCAGCGCTCAGGCTGGCCGCACTCACCGGGTTTTTCGGGGTGTAGCCAATCTTCGCCGAGGTCACGGTGAAGCCATGTTCCGGGAGGGCCTTCTGTACCGCGTCCAGGTCGGTGGTGTCGGTAATGAACAAGGTCGAACCCTCTTCTTCACCTTCCTCGAAATCCTGGGCGCCGGCTTCGATGGCTGCCATTTCCGGGTCGGCGTCGCCTTCCGGAGTGGCTTCGATCAGACCGACATGGTTGAAGTCCCAGGCCACAGAACCACTCGCACCCAGCTGGCCCTTGCGGAACAGTACGCGGATTTGCGCGACGGTACGGTTGACGTTGTCGGTCAGGCACTCGACGATCAGTGGCACCTGGTGCGGTGCAAAGCCTTCGTAGCTGACGGCGTGGTACTGCACGGCATCACCGTCCAGGCCCGCGCCCTTGCGAATCGCACGCTCCAGCGTCTCGCGGGTCATCGAGGCCTTTTTGGCTTGCACGATGGCCAGGCGCAGGCGCGGGTTCATGTCAGGATCGGCGCCCGACTTGGCCGCGATCTGGATTTCCTTGGACAGCTTGCCCATGACCTTGCCTTTGGCATTGGCCGCTGTTTCTCTATGTTTGGCTTTCCACTGTGCGCCCATGTCGACTCTCTTGTTTCAGCGGCCGGTTCAGGAAGCGACCGGCCAAAAGTGGGTGCATTTTATACGCCCTCACGCATGGGATCGACAAGAAATCTCATCAGCCTTTATCGGCCTTGCCTGCTGCTGCGGCAAACCGCGCCAGGCGCACATCCAGCCGTCGTGGCCGCATGCCGAGGTCTTCGGCGCGCTCCTTGCGGCGGATGGCATTGCGCACCATCAGCGAACCCAGGTAACGCACCGGCTCGGGCGGGAACAGCCCCAGCGGCCCCTTGACCAGCGGCGAACGGGTCCATGGGTTATCCAGCCCCAGCGCCAGCGACGACAGAATCTGCCCGCCCATGTGGCACGGCCCAACGCCACTGCCGGAATAGCCAAAGCCATAGAACACGTTGCCCTGCCCGTCCAGCCGGCCGAAGAACGGCAAGCCGGTCACCGAGCGGTCCGACGGCCCGTTCCAGCTGGCCGCCAGCGGCACTTCGGCCAAGGCCGGGAAAAACCCGCCCAGGCTTTCGCGCAGCAGCGGCCGGTAGGGCGACGGCTGGTCGAACACCGGCAGCATGCGCCCGCCATAGGCAAAGGTATTGCCGCCTTTGCCAAGCATCAGCCGGCCATCGGAGGTGTTGTGGTAGTAGTGCACGAAAATGCGCGAGTCGAGCACGCTGATGCCGCTGTCCAGGCCGATCTCGCGCAGCAGCTCGGGGCACGGCTCAGTAATTACCATGTCACTGGAAACGATCGCCACGCTGCGCTCGAACTGCGGGAAGGCCCGCGCCATCCAGGCATTGAGGCCCAGCACCACGCGGTCGGCGCGCACCGTGCCATGGGCCGTACGCACCTGCACCGGGGCGCCGTGTTCCAGGCCACTCATGGCCGTGCCTTCATGAATGCGCACGCCGCGCTCTAACGCCACCCGCCGCAGGCCACGCACCAGCTTGCCCGGCTGCACCGTGGCGGCAGCTGGCGAGAACCAGCCCTCCAGGTGCCGTGCCGAACCCGCCTGCCGCTGGACTTGGTCCAGCGGCAGGCGGCGAAACGAGTTGATGCCCTTCTGCTCCAGCGCCGCGATCACTGCATCGGTGGCGCCGACCTGAGCGGCGTTGGTGGCGGTGTACAACGTGCCATCCAGGCGGTAGTCGCAGTCGATGCCGTTGGCCGCGCAGAACGTACCGATATCCCCGATGCTGCGTTCCGACTCGCGCACCAGGCGCACCGCCTCGGCTACCCCGAACAGGCGTTCGAGGGTGAAGTACTTGGCCGACCAGGACAATGCGCAACCGCCGTTGCGGCCACTGGCGCCGGCGCCGCAGATATCGGCTTCGATCAGCACGACATCCAGCGCCGGCACCGCCTCCTTGAGCATCAGTGCCGTCCACAGGCCGGTGTAACCGCCGCCGACGATGCACACATCGCAACGGGTATCACCTTGCAGCGGTGGGCACACCGCCTCCTTCGCCGAATCCAGGGCCTGTTGCAGCCAGAAGGGTCTCATTCGCTCGCTTTCCTTTAGGTACGCAGTGGCTTGATTGCCATGCTGGTATTCGGTGCCACGTCAGCGCTTTGCGGGGTGCTGGCCGGGCGGCTGTTCCAGTGCGGCAGCAGCACGAGCGCCGAGAACAGCGCGCAGCCGGCGAACACGATGAACACCGTGACACCATCGAAGTACCCCGGCAGCAGCCCACCCAGCACCGCCCCCACCGAACCACAGCCGTTGACGAAGCCCGCTGCAGTCGCACCGGCCTTGGCGGTGCCGAAGTCGATGGCCGCCGCGCCGCTGATCATCGAATCCGGCCCGTACAGGGTCAGGCCCATGACGAACAGCAACGCCACCACCAGCATCACGCTACCGGTGTGCATGGCCGCCATGAAGGCCGCCAGGGTCACCGTCAGCAACACCAGGCTGATCACGCAAGCCGGCATGCGGCGGGCGCCGAACAGTTTGTCGGAGGCCAGGCCAATGATGATCGGGCCCAGCAGCCCGGCCAGTTCGAAGGCGGTCGGGATGATTGCCGCACCCACCTTGCCCACCGACGGCATCTGCTCGAAAACGATCACCGGCCCCCACAGCAGGATGGCGTAGCGCGCGGGTTTGAGCAGGAAGTACGCCAGGCCCAGCGTCAGCACGGTGCGGTTGCGCAGGATCTCTTTCAGCGGCGCCCACACACTGCACAGGTTGCCGGCCGGGGCCATGCTCTGCGGCTCGGGCTCTACCGCTGGCAGGCCGACATCTTCAGGTTTGTTGCGCTGCAGGATGAAGAACAGCACGGCCACCAGCGCCACCACGGCGGCACTGGAGAAGAACGCCGCGTGCCAGGTGCCGACCAGTGTGTAGGCCCACCAACCCGCGAACGGCGAAGCCACCAGGCCGCCGAAGGCATAGCAGGAACTCCACAACCCCAGTACTCGCCCGCGCTGCGAAGCCGGGAAGAAGCTGCCGATGTTCTTGCACAACCCGGCCCAGCCGGTGGACTGCGCCAGGCCCTGCACCAGCATGCAGGTGGCAAAGATCGGGAAGGTGGCGTAACTGCCCATCACCACCGCCGCCACGGCGGAAATCAGCAACCCGCCCAGCACCACCACGCGTGGGCCAAAGCGGTCGGCGAGCATGCCCCAGGTGAACTGGCCCACGGCGTAAGCGGCCAGGTAGATGGCGTCGAGGTTGGCCATGGCGGCCTTGTCGAGCATGAAGTTGGGGTCTTCGGCGATGCCCAGCTTGGCCACCGAGAAGGCTTTGCGGGTGAAGTAGAAGGCGGCGTAGGCCAGCCAGGTGATGGCGAAAATCTGGATGCGCCAGCGTTTGAACGCGGCTAGTGATTGATTCATGTACGTCTGACCTCTTGCTCAAGTGTGCCGGCAGAATGTGAAGAAACGCCTGTCTTGTTCTTGTGTTACGCACAGCGATGACAAGGCTGTCATCGGGTCAGATGGCACCGTGTGGGCACCATGGCCCTGGCGGCATTCGTGGTGCCAGCGTCGGGCTGACATGCATGGAAACAGTTGCGCTAAGATAAATAAAATCGATTTATCGTATTTCACACATAAGCTCAGCTTGTTACTGAGGTGGCCATGTCGGTTTCCCACGCACAACTCAAGGCCTTCCATGCGGTGGCCGTGCACGGCAGCTTTACCCGCGCAGCGGAAAAGCTGTTTCTTACCCAGCCTGCGGTGTCGGACCAGGTGCGCAAGCTGGAGGAACGCTTCGGCGTTTTGCTGTTCCACCGCAACAAGCGTTCGGTGCAGTTGACCGACCTCGGTGAACGCTTGCTGGGCATCAGCCAGCGCCTGTTCGCCTGCGAAGCCGAAGCCCATGACCTGCTGCAGGATTCGCGGGCCCTGCACACCGGCAGCCTGGTGCTGGCGGTGGATGCGCCGGTGCACGTGCTGCCGCAGATCGCCCGCTTCTGCCAGCGCTACCCGGGCATCCAGGTGAAGATCGAGACCGGCAATACCGATGAGTCGCTGGCCCGGCTGTTCAGCTACCAGGCCGACCTGGCGCTGCTGGGCCGGGATGTGGACGATGAGCGGCTGCATTGCCTGCCGCTGCGCCGCGACCCGATGGTAGCGTTCGTTTCCCACCACCACCCGTGGGCCAGCCGTGGTTCGATCAGCCTGGCCGACCTGGACGACACACCGCTGGTGCTGCGCGAGCCTGGCTCGGTGACGCGCCAGACCCTGGAAGAAGAAATGCAGCGGGCCGGGCTGCGGATTCGCCCGGCGATCCAGGTGGAAGGCCGCGAGGCGGCACGGGAAGCGGTGGTGGTGGGGATTGGCGTGGGGGTGGTGTCGGCGGCAGAGTTTGGCGCCGATGCGCGGGTGTGTGCGCTGCCGATTGTGGACTGCCAGCGGCATTTGACCGAGACGCTGGTCTGCCTGAGCGAGCAGCGAACGCGGCGGGTGGTGGCGACCTTTTTGCAAATGGTTGAGGAAGGGATGTAAACCTGTGCCGGCCTCTTCGCGGGCAAGCCCGTGAAGAGGCCGGCACAGGCAACCAACTATGCTGGGGGAAATTCAACCTAGGCACACTGCCCATGCTCTACCGCCTTGCCGCCGACACCCTGGTCCTGATGCACCTGGCCTTCATCCTGCTGGTGCTGTTCGGCGGCCTGCTGGTGCTCACGTGGCGCCCCGCCCTCCTCATCCACTTGCCAGCCCTGACCTGGGGCCTTGCGGTGGAATGCCTGCACCTGGGCTGCCCGCTCACCACCTGGGAAAACCGCATGCGTAGCGCAGCCGGTGACGCAGGCTACCAAGGCGGTTTCGTCGAGCACTATATCTGGCCGCTGATCTACCCCGCCGGGCTGACGCCGCACATTCAGCTGCTGCTGGGTTGCGTTGTGCTGCTGCTCAACCTCGGCGTTTACAGTTACGTGGCCTGGCGCTGGCGCCATCCTAGCGGGTAGCGATCACGAACAAGCGCGGGAACGGCAGCAGCACCTTGCCATCGGTGGCCGGTGGGTAGTCTCGCTGCATGGCCTGCAGGTACATCTGCAGGAAGTCGGCCTGCTCCTGTTCATCAAGCCTGGCCAGATAAGGCCGCAGGGCCGACCCCTTGAACCACTCCACCACCGCTTCGGCGCCACCCGGCAACGGGTGGTGATAGGTGGTGCGCCACACATCCACGCGCGTGCACAGCGGGCTGAGCAGGTCGTAGTAGAACGCCGCGCTGTGCCGTGGTGGCAGCTGGAAATCGGCGAACTTGGCCGCCCAAGGGCCTTGGCTGGCAATCATGAGCAATTGGCGGTGGGCCGGTTCGTCAAGGTTGTCCGGGGTCTGCACGGCCAGGCTGGCGCCTTCGCTCAGCTGGCGCACCAGGTGCGGGTACAGCGAGGCGTGGTCGGGTACCCATTGCAGCGAGGCGTTGGCCAGGATCAGGTCTTGCGGTTCCGGGGCGGACCAGCCGGCGATGTCCGCGATGGCCGTGCGTACCCGGGGGATGCACAGTCGTTTGCGCTCACGGGCCTTGTCGATCATGTCCGGATCGCTGTCCAGGGCGATTACCTGGGCATCGGGGTAGCGTTGCAGCAGCACTTCGGTGGAATTGCCCGGGCCGCAGCCCAGGTCGGTGGCGTGGCGCACCGGGCGCGGCGGGGTCGGAATGGCAGCGAGCAGGTCGCGCACGGCGCGGGTGCGTTCGTCTTCGAACAGGGAATACTGGGTGGCGGACCAGGCCATGTGCGGCTCCTTTGGGCGGGCGATGTGTCTAGCATATGCCATCTGTCGACTGTAGGGGCCCTATCGCCGGAACTGACCACCTATGCTTGAAGTCAGTCCATTGATGCGCACGCCCATGAAAACCTACATCGCCCTCGCCATCTTGGCCCTGATTGCCGCCGCCGCCCTGCTCGGCTCGCCCTGGATGAACCAGCGCTTCCACATGCCCGCAGAAAAAGCCCAGGCCCAACAACGCGAAACGGCCGGGTCCCCTAGGGAGCCGGCCGTTTCGAGAAGCGAGTGACGCTTAGTGCTGCTTGCTGCCAGAACGGATCTGGTGCACCACACCCATCGCCACCACGACTGCCGCAGCGATACCGGTGGAGATCACCAGGATCTGGTAGTCAGGCATGAAGGCCATGGTCACCAGGGCAGCCACGATGAACGCGATCACCAGGTAGGTCAGCCACGGGAACAGCCACATCTTCAGGCGTACTTCCTTGCCTTCGGCAATCAGCTTGCGGCGCATGCGCAGCTGCGAGAAGGCGATGACCAGGTACACCAGCAGGGCAATCATGCCGGTGGTGTTCATCAGGGTTTCCAGTACGTCTTTCGGGCGCAGGGTCTCGCTGAAGTTGATCAGCGCACATACCACGGCCACGGCGCACGAACCCATGATCGCGTACACCGGTACACCGGTGCCGGCGCGGGTAATCTTGAAGAACGACGGCGCATCGCCACGCTGAGCCAGGGAGAACAGCATGCGCGAAGCGGTGTAGTGGCCGGAGATCAGGCAGCTGCTCACCGAGGTCAGCACCACGAAGTTCATCAGCAGCTCGGCATACGGCACGCCCAGCAGTTCCAGGGTACGGCGGTAGGCGCCATAGCCGGAAACGCCCAGGTGCGGGTCGTTCCACGGTACCAGGCAGACGATCAGGAAGATCGAACCCACGTAGAACAGGCACACACGCCATACCACCGAGTTGGTGGCCTTGACGATCTGCGCGGCCGGGTCTTTGGCTTCGGAGGCAGCGATGGTAACGATTTCAGCCCCCAGGAAGGCAAACATCACCCCGAGCAAGGCACCGATCACGGTGGTGATGCCATTGGGCATGAAGCCTTCGGCGGTAAGGTGACTGATGCCACGCACTTCGCCGAACTGCCAGACGTTCAGCACGGCAGCGGTACACACGATCAGGAAGCAGACGATCGCGATCACCTTGATCAAGGCGAACCAGAACTCGAACTCACCGTAGTGTTTGACGTTGAAGAAGTTGACGGTGATCAGCAACAGGGTCGTGGCCAGCACGAACACGTTGACGCTGACGTCGGGGAAGAAGCCATGCAGGATCTTGCCCGCCACATAGGCTTCCCAGGCCATGAGGATGACCCAGTACCACCAGTACAGCCAGCCGATGGTGAAACCGGCCCAGCGGCCGATGGCGCGATCGGCGTAGGTGGAGAACGAGCCGGTGTCTGGCGAGGAAGTCGCCATTTCACCCAGCATGCGCATGATCAGTACCACCAGGATGCCGCCCGCCAGGTAGGCCAGGACAGCGGCTGGGCCGGCGCTGTGGATCACGCTGCCGGAACCGACGAACAAGGCGCCGCCAATAACCCCAGCGATGGACATCATCGTCAGGTGGCGCGACTTCAGCGAGGCACTGAGCTTGCTCTCGTGCCCGCTTTTCGCGGTGGTGGTTGTGGATGTTGCGTCCATCAGTTGTGTACCCCGTGCTTCTTTTTATCCAAGGAAAACCGTGAAACCCCGATGGCTGGCGGTTTCACCTGTACATCAGTGCTAATGCGGGCAGGAAGGTGTGAACGAACACACGCAGGCCTTCCATGGCGGCCTGCTGACGCGCCCCAGGGCGGCTGCCTGGAGCGAACTGAACATGCTTTATGTGGCGATATCCGACACCTAATGTAAAAATGTCCGACGCAGAGAGCCATGCACAGTGGCATGAAACTCGCACTGCACTGTACAGGTCGCCCATGCAGTACACCCTGCAAACGCCAGGCGATACGCACCCTGAAGGCCCCGAATGTTCGAATTACATCCAGACTCCTCAACCCCGCTGGTCAACCAGATCATTGACGGGCTGCGCGAGCTGATCGACAACCAGACCCTCAAGCCAGGCGCCAAGGTGCCGTCGATCCGCGCCTTTGCCGCGAGCTATTCGGTGAGCACCTTCACCGTGGTCGAGGCCTACGACCGCCTGGTCGCCCAAGGGCTGCTGGTAAGCCGTGGCAATGCGGGGTTCTTCGTAAACCGTGCGGCGGGCGAACTACTGGACACGCACAACGCCGAGGCTGATACCAGTCGACCAACGTTCAACTCCGAGTGGTACCTGCAGCAGATCTTCGAGATCCGCCAGTTGCCGTACAAACCGGGGTGCGGGTGGCTGCCCAACGACTGGATGTACGAAGACGGCTTGCGTCGCGGCCTGCGTCAGGTGGCCGGCAGCCCGCTGGAATTATCCGGCTACGGCGACCCCATGGGCCTGATGGAGCTGCGTGCACTGACCGCGCAGAACCTGCAGCAAGAGCTGTCGATCGTCGCCAACCCTGCGCAACTGATGCTCACCCACGGCGCCAGCCAGGCCCTGGACCTGGCCGCCCGCACGCTGGTGCGCCCAGGCGATGTGGTGCTGGTGGACGACCCTGGCTACCCCAACCTGATGAGCATTCTGCGCACGCAGGGCGCCAACCTGGTCGGCGTGCCACGCACCCCGGCCGGTTACGACCTGAACCAGCTGGAGCACTTGCTCACCCACCACCGTCCGACCGCGTTCTTCACCCAGCCGCACCTGCACAGCCCCACCTGCTCCCGCACCCCGCTGCCGCAGTTGCACCGCCTGTTGCAACTGGCCAGCCAGCACGGCTTCCGCCTGGTGGAAAACAACCTGTACGCCGACATGGTCGCCGAACCGCAGCCCTGCCTGGCCAGCCTCGACCACCTGCAGCAGGTGGTGTACGTGGGCAGCTACTCCAAGAGCATTTCGCCCAACGTGCGGGTCGGCTACATGCTGGCCAACCCCGAGCTGATGCAGAAACTGTTGCACCTGAAAATGCGTTCGGGCCTGACCACCTCACAGGTGATGGAGCGCGTGGTGTACGCCGCAATCATCGACGGTCGTTGGCGCAAACACCTCAAGCGCCTGCGCCAACGCCTGGCCGAGGCGCATCAGGAAGTTGGCCGGCATTTGCATCGATTGGGCTTTGAACTGTTCATCGAATCGGATGAAGGCATGTACATCTGGACCCGCCACCCGGCCATTCCGGACAGCGCGGCGCTGCTGGATGATGCGCTTGAGAAAGGCATCATGCTTGGGCCTGGGCAGTTGTTCATGGTGGATGCCAAGGCGACCGGGTGGATGCGGTTCAATGTGGCGTTCAGCACGGAGCCGGCGATGTGGGAGTTGCTGGAGAAGGTGCTGGTGCAGCATGTGCGGCGGGGTGGGGTGTAGTGTGTATGGCGGGCGCTGAGCATATTGTGAATGCACCAGCGTGCCATCATCTAACGCTTTGAGCCGCAGGGTAGACCCCACTGCGCTCGCGCTTACCAACCGAAACCACTACGACAACGATTCGCTCGTCCTCAACCCGATACACTAGGCGATACCCGGAGGCCCTGAGCTTGATTGTGTAGTGGTTCGGCAAGTCACGCAGCGCATCGGCCTGTACCTTCGGCGATTGTAAACGCTCGCCGAGTTTTTTCTTGATCTGCTCACGCACAGTGTGGCCAAGCTTGCTCCACTCCTTTAATGCCGAAGGCAGAAAATCTAGCTTATAGGTCATCCAGAGACACTGAATGCCTCGACCGAAAACTTGGATCCCATTCAGCAAAAGGGTATGCTGAGGCAATAGCCATACGCCATCACACGACAGGTTTGGCGCCTGCTTCAAGGACGAGCCCTTTGCCCAGCCACCCCACCCGCCATACCATCGCCCGCCAGTGGCAGCTCCTCAAGTTACTGCCCGGCCGCCACCCGGGAATGAGCTCCACCCAGTTGCAGGCCGCCCTGAAGACCGTGGGGCATACCACCAGCAAACGCACTGTTGAGCGCGACCTGGTCGAGCTCGCTGCGCTGTTCCCACTGCAATGCAACAGCAAAGGCATACCTTACGGCTGGTACTGGCAACCGGGCCTGGACCTGAACGAAGCACAACAGTTGCAGCCCGACGTACTTGTCTCGCCGCAGCGCATTGAACTGCACGCCTGGGTCGATGACGTACTGGCCCGGCGCCTGGAAGCGCAGCCACTGTCTACGGATATGCAACTGACGCCACAAGAAAATGGCGGTGCCACGCTACAGGCGAGCGTCGACGACAACCGCGCGCTGATGACCTGGCTGCTGTCCCAAGCCGGTTCGATCCGGGTGCATGCGCCCCACGTGCTGCGCGTGGCCATGCTGGAACA
Organism: Pseudomonas sp. NBRC 111133; assembly: GCF_001320605.1. NCBI lineage: Bacteria > Pseudomonadati > Pseudomonadota > Gammaproteobacteria > Pseudomonadales > Pseudomonadaceae > Pseudomonas > Pseudomonas sp. NBRC 111133. The sequence continues at coordinate 30,494 of NZ_BCBJ01000003.1, forward strand.
GTTGCGCCAGAGCCTGGCGCTGCACGATGGCGAATATTGACCGGCGCAGTCAAACCGCGCGACGTCGCGCGAGGCAGGCATACCCAAGGCCCAACACACTGAGCCCCAACACCCCCAGCAACACCATCAGCTCACGGCTGTAGCGGGCCACCGTCGCAGGGAAACCGATAACCTGGTGGTACACCTGCACATTGGCCACACCGTCGGCGTGGCTGATGCTGACCCCGCCTTGGCGGATCTGCGAAAAGTCGGCATCGAAATACACCCATACCTTGCAGGTGCCACCAGGCTCGATGGCCGGGATATCTACCTGCGCGGTGGCGTTTTCCAGCAGCGTGTCGTTACCGGCAGCATCGCGCACTTGCACCAGCCCTTTGGCTGGCAAGCGAATGCGCACCTGGCGTACCTGAGCGTCGCCACTGTTGAGCAACTCGATGAGCAACCCCGTACGGTGATCGACCAACCCGGCCTCGAACGGTTTGGCGAACAGCTGGGCATACGGTGCCTGGGCCATTTCGATCAGCCGCTCGACCTGGTCATGGCTCAGCCCGCCCTGGTCGATGCTGTTGATACGCCCCTGCAACTGCTCGTACTTGAGCTGTTCGCTGGCCTTGCTGATACGCTCGCTGAACTGGCTGGGGTAAGTGAGGTAGGCATAGGTCAGTGACGCCTCCAGGCGCGGGTTGCCCCTGAGCAGCGCGTAGGCGGCCAACAGGACCATCAGGCCAATCAGCACGGCGACGAGAAGCTTCCCCACCTTGTCCCAGCTCAATGCATGCTTCCTTCTGTGGTGATACGCGATTCAAACCGCCCAAGGTTGCCAAGTTCGTGGCCCCCAGGCAAGCCTGGCTAGGCGTCACCTTCGCCTTCGCGCGCCTGACGCATCTGCAGCAACTGGCCATCGATCAGTGCCTTGGCCATACCTGCCAGATAGAACGTGGCTTGCATCATCGCCTTGCGGTCACCTGGCCTGTCGATGGCCTTGCGGGTGATTTCGGTGATGCAACCCATGATGCTGGAAGCTTCCATCAGTGCGGTGCGCAATGGCAGCTGAGGTTTCATTTGCACCAGTTCGGCATTGGCATTGCCAAACCGGCTTGCCGCGCTCACGACATTGAGCTTGCTGCTGTTTTGGGGCGTGTCGTTGTCCATGTCCATTCCTCGGGGTTAAGAGCGTGCCGAGACTAGGGGGCTGCCGGTGCGACCACAATGGCCATTGGGGTGGAAAGGGTTACTTTCGGAAATGGCCTACAAGAACCCGGCTGAAGGGGCGCTCGGTCGCTGATCTGCCCCTTGACCAGCCCCTGGGCAGTGGCGGACGATCAACTCCCCCTCTACAAGGACGAATACCATGCTACGGATACTGGGCCGAGCCTCTTCCATCAACGTGCGGAAAGTCCTGTGGGCCTGTGCCGAGTTCGAAGTCGCGTTCGAGCGTGAAGACTGGGGCTCGGGCTTCCAGCCCACCGACCGTGCCGAGTTCCTTGCGCTTAACCCCAACGCCATGATCCCGGTGATCCAGGATGGCGACTTTACGCTGTGGGAGTCCAACAGCATCATCCGCTACCTGGCCAACCGCTACGGTGCCACTGCGTTCTACCCGAGCGAGGCGCAGGCACGGGCCAGGATCGACCAGTGGATCGACTGGCAGGCCTCGGACCTGAACCGCTCCTGGAGCTATGCATTCATGTCGCTGGTCAGGCATTCGCCCGCCCACCAGGACCCACAGGCGCTCGCCGCCGGCTGCGCCGAGTGGTCGCGTTACATGCACATCCTTGACCGCCAGCTGGCCAGCACCGGTGCCTATGTGGCCGGCAGCCAGTTCACCCTGGCCGACATCCCTATCGGCCTGTCGGTCAACCGCTGGTTCGAAACACCGTTCGAGCACCCGCACTTGCCGGCCGTACGTGATTACTACGAACGCCTGAGCGAGCGCCCGGCCTATCACCTGCATGGTCGCAACGGCACGCCCTGACAGCGAAAAGGAAGACGCCGGGGCTGCGTGCAGCCCCGGCGATACAGGCTTGTTACACCGCAACCTGGCCCGCCACCATCCGACCACGCCAGGCAAACAGCAGCACCATCACCAGGCCCAACGCCGCCATCGCCGCGCCTGCCAGGGCAATCGCCGGGTAACCCAACCCTGCATTGATCACCGCGCCACCAAGCGCCGCGCCAATCGCATTGCCCAGGTTGAACGCGCCAATGTTCACCGCCGACGCCAGGTTGGGCGCATCCTTGGCCGCTTCCATCACCCGCATCTGCAACGGCGGCACCAGGGCAAAGCTGGCGGCCCCCCAGACCAGCACCGCCAAAGCCGTCGGCAGTGGCCAGGCCAGAACCAGCGGAAACACCAGCAGGACCGCAATCAGCACCGCCAACGACAGGATCAGGGTGCGATCGATCGAACGGTCCGCTGCCTTGCCACCCCACACATTGCCCAGGGTCAGGCCAGCCCCGAACAGCACCAGCATGACTGTCACGAAGGTGGTAGACGCCGCCGCCTCGTTCTGCAGGATTGGCGCGATGTAGGTGAACACGGTAAACATTGCACTGGAACCCACCACGGTCAGCAGCAAGGCCGCCAATACCGGCCCGCGGCCCAATACGCGGATTTCTGCCATGGCGCCGTCACCCTTGGGCAATGCGACATTGGGCAGCGCATACCAGAGCGTGGTCATCGCCACCAGGCCAAGCCCGGCAATACCCCAGAACGCTGTGCGCCAGCCCAACATTTCACCAAACCAGGTCGCCAGAGGCACCCCGCCGATGGTGGCCAGGGTCAAGCCCATGAACATCGCCGCCACGGCGCCAGCGCGCTTCTCGGGCGGCACCACACTGGCCGCAACGATCGAGCCGATGCCGAAAAATGCGCCGTGGTTCAACGAAGTGACCACGCGGGCCACCATCAGGCTGGCGTAGTCACTGGCCAGCGCCGACATCAGGTTGCCCAAGGTGAAAATGGCCATCAGCCCGATCAACAGGTATCGTCGCGGGATCTTCACCGTGGCCAGGGTCATCAATGGCGCGCCAATCAGCACACCGATGGCATAGGCACTGACCAACAGCCCTGCAGCAGGAATGGAAACGCCAAGGTCGGTGGCGATACTGGGCAACATGCCCATGGGGGCGAACTCGGTGACACCGATGCCGAAGGCACCGATGGCGAGTGCGACCAGAGGTGGATTGATACGCATGGCAAGCTCCTTATCTATGCCGCAAATGCTACAAACTGTTTAAAAAACGCACTAGACTGCGTTTTTGCGAATCACCTTTGCCTGCGAGACACAAATGGACTTCAGTGGAAGATCCGGAGAGATGGAGATTTTTGCCAGGGTGGCGCAAGAAGGCAGCCTGTCCGCCGCTGCCCGGGCATTGGGCCTGACACCTTCTGCCGTCAGCCGCATCCTCGCCCGTACCGAACAGCGCCTGGGCACGCGCCTGCTGCTGCGCACCACCCGGGCGATCACCCTCACACCCGAGGGTGAGGCCTACCTGCGCGGTGCGCGACGGGTGCTGGCCGACATGCTGGAACTCGAGGACGCCATCACCGACCAGGGCGTGCCCCGCGGCCGCTTGCGGGTAAGCGCTGCGTTGGGCCATGGCCGCCTGACCGTGGTGCCGCTGCTGGCGGCGTTCAGCGCGCGCTATCCTCAAGTGCTGGTCGACCTGACCCTAAGCGACGAGGTTGCCGATATTCTCGGCGGCCAGACCGACGTAGCGCTGCGCTTCGGCCACCTGCCAGACAGCTCGTTGAGTGCGCGTGCCATTGGCGAAACCGGCCAGGTAGTGGTCGCCTCGCCCGAGTACCTGCAACGCTGCGGTACCCCATTGGTGCCAGAGGACCTGGCCCGGCACAACTGCCTGCGCTTCAACTTTCGCCGCGCCGCACCCGACTGGCCGTTTCGGCGCAATGGCGAAGTGTTTTCACTGAAGGTGACCGGCAATATCGAATGCAGCAGCGGTGAAGCCCTGGCACAACTGGCCAGGCTGGGGGCCGGCGTAGCGCGCATCGGCACCTTCACCGTGGTCGATGACCTGGCCAGCGGGCAGCTGGTACCGCTGCTGGAGGCGTACAACCCTGACGATCGCGAGCCGATTCATGCGGTGTTCGTTGGCGGCTCGGCGATGCCGGCGCGGGTGCGGGTGTTTGTGGACTTTCTGGTAGAGCAGCTGTCTGGCAGCCAGCGCACGCGCCTATAGCGGTGCATTAACCAAGCACGTGCAGCCCCAGCGTGAACACCGCCACGGCCAAGGCCACCAACGACACGGCATGACGCTCCAGATACGCTGGCCAACCGTGCGCTTGCTGGCTTTCGCACTCACACTGTCGTTCGGCCAGGCTGGCCAACCGCGCCTCCACGCTGTCGACGCGGTCTGCCTGGGTGTTGGTCGCCTGTGCGAGCTTCTTCAGCGCCGTGGTCACCGTGCTCGACAGGCCCTCCCTGGCCAGGTTGCCTTCTGCCAGTTGTTGCTGGTGCTGTTCAAGGCGCTTGCGGATAGCCCCCTCCTTCTGCACCCGGGCCAGGGTACTTGCCACAAGCTTCTGGTTCAGTGCATCGATACTGGCCTGCAACGTGCCTTGCTCGGAGGCCGGCTGAGGCGAAACATCTGCCTGAGGGGTGCTTTCGATCACCTTGTCTACCGTCGGCTCCGCGAGCGGGGTCAAAGTGCTGTGTTCGTGTGGCTGGCTCATCAATTCCTGTCCGGATACAGCGGCAATGGGCGGAAAGCTATCAAAATGGCATCAGCGGATCCACTGGTGCATCGCGCAATTGAGTGATTGGTCAGCATCTGAGAAGCCTGACCGGCTTGCTCACCGCCAAGTAAAGCCTTCCGCATATGTCAACTAACCAGCCATATTTGGGCAAAACCGCTCTTCTTCTGCCAACAACAGGCCGATTGCAGGTAAAGCCTTGCCAGAACGGCGCTGCATCCGAAACGTGATATCAAATTGCCTTGCCCTTGCGTGCTGCCGCACCCAGGCAAGCCCCGAAGAACCTGCACCATTCCTTTACCTGTACAAGTCACCAATATCGACATGTATTCATAATAGACATATCGTCTCGCTTACCGGCTTGTTGCCACGTCCCAAGGAAACGTTAAATGGAAGCGCTGGAAATCTCCCTGTTGTGTGTCTGCGGCATCACCCTGCTGCTTGTATGCCTGCAATCCGTCCGCCAAGGCGAGATGTGGAACCTGTTGCAGAGCGACCGTGAACTGGAGCAAACCGCCCGTCTCCACAAACAGGAGAACAGCACATTGCACGCGGCCCTGCGCGCAGAGCGCGAACATGTGAGCCAGTTGCAGTACCAGATTCAAGTGCTCCTCGGGCTGACCCCGGAGGCCTGAGGGCTTTACACACAACGCACGCGTACACTTGCCCCAGGCCACTTGCAGGAGCAGCTTCATGCCTTACCCCATTGAACAGAAACTGGTCATCGGCGTTGCCTCGAGTGCGCTGTTCGACCTCACCGTCTCGGACGACATCTACAAGACCCAAGGGGTCGAGGCCTACCGCCAGCACCAGGAAGACAACCTGGACGAACCGTTTCCAAGGGGAGTGGCGTTCCCGTTCATTCGCCGCTTCCTGAGCATCAACCAGGCCTTCCCCGACCAATTGCCAGTGGAAGTGGTGCTGCTCTCACGCAACTCGCCGGCAACCGGCCTGCGGGTGTTCCGCTCGATAAGCCACTACCAGCTGGACATTACCCGCGCGGCGTTCATGTCGGGCCGCTCGCCCTATGAATACATCCCGGCGTTCAATGCGTCACTGTTCCTCAGTGCCAACGAAGAAGATGTGCAAAAGGCCATCGACGCCAACTACCCGGCCGGGCGGGTGCTGCCTACACGCATCTACGACGATGAAATAGACACAGAGCTACGGGTGGCCTTCGACTTCGATGGCGTGATTGCCGACGATGAAGCAGAGAGCGTGTACAAGCGCAACGACAATCTGAACGACTTTCAGGAGCATGAGCGCGTACACAAAGGCACCCCGCACTCGCCAGGGCCCTTGGCAGACTTGTACCGCAAACTTTCACTGATTCGCATGCTGGAGGATCGCAAGCTGGCAGAAGACCCGAACTACAAGCGGATTCTGCGGATCGCCATCGTCACGGCGCGCAACGCTCCCTCACATGAGCGTGTAGTGACGACCTTGAAGGATTGGGGCGTGTCGCCGGATGAATGCTTCTTTCTAGGCGGGATGGAGAAGCCCAGGGTGCTGTCGATCCTCAAGCCGCATGTGTTCTTTGACGACCAGCGCTCTCACTTGCAATCGCCAGCCGGGAACCTGCCAATGGTGCATGTGCCATTCGGGGTCGCTAACAGGCACACGACGCCGAAGCTTTCTCACACAATCACGGCAGCTGCTGAAACTGTGCAAGCTGATCACTCAGCGCAAGATGCGCCAGTAGCCACTATTTTGCGGGCAACGTAGACTAGCTGTGCTGCGCTACGCAGCCGTCACAACCTCGGACCCGGAAAGGCAGCACTCCAGTAGCAGGACTCTAAAACGAACCTGCAAGGGTGATCAAAAGTGTCTCACGAAGCGCGCTCAATGGCTTTGATCCCCGGACTGACCGGCAAAGCCAGTGTGTTGGTCTGCGGTGCAAGCCGAGGCATTGGCCTGGCGCTGTGCACGGCATTGCTGGCCCGCGACGATGTGAACCGGGTCTGGGCCGTGGCGCGGCACGCCAGCACCGCTGACGGGCTGCTTGCACTTGCCCAGGCACATGGCGAACGCGTAGTACCGCTGGACTACGATGCGCGCGACGAGCTGGCTCTTACCGCGCTTGCAAGCGAGGTGGGCATTGCCTGCACGCATCTTCATCTGGTCATCAGCACACTCGGCCTCCTCCACACGGAGGGGGCGAAAGCCGAGAAGTCGCTGGGCCAATTGGACCTCGCCAGTTTGCAGGCCAGCTTCGCCACCAATGCGTTCGCCCCCATCTTGTTGCTCAAGCACCTGCTGCCATTGCTGCGCAAACAGCCCGCAACCTTTGCAGCGCTGTCGGCCAAGGTTGGCTCGATCGGCGACAACCGACTGGGTGGCTGGTACAGCTATCGTGCGAGCAAGGCGGCGCTGAATCAGCTACTGCACACGGCAAGCATCGAGCTGAAACGCCTCAACCCTGCGGCTACCGTGTTGACACTGCATCCGGGAACCACCGATACCGAACTGTCGCGACCGTTTCAAGGGAACGTGCCGGAGGGGAAGCTGTTTGAGCCGGCATTTGCCGCACAGTGCGTGATCGAGCAGGTAGGGCGGCTTGGGCCGGCAGAGAGCGGAAGCTTTTGGGGATGGGACGGCGAGCGGATCGTGTGGTGAGTGCACTCGCGTCGGGTGCACTGTTGCAGCCCGGCCGAGGCAGTGCGTTTCATCGCGGGGTCAGCTTAGCGTGGGCCGCCGCCCTGATGGCCACCAAAGCCACCGCCACCGCCATGCCCCCCCTATCTTTACAATCTGCCAGGCCCAGTGAGCGCCGGCACGACGCCCTTGACCCACACCCTCGCGCCACCGCATGCTCGAGCGCTTCCACCCACGCTCAAGGAACGATTGCATGAAGCTGGAAACCCTCGCCGTCCATGCAGGCTTCAGCCCCGACCCAACCACCCGGGCGGTGGCCGTACCCATTTACCAGACCACCTCCTTCGCCTTCGACGACACCCAGCACGGTGCCGATCTGTTCGACCTGAAGGTGGCCGGCAACATCTACTCGCGCATCATGAACCCCACCAACGACGTGCTGGAGCAGCGCATGGCCGCCCTCGAAGGCGGGGTTGGCGCGCTGGCGGTGGCCTCGGGCATGTCAGCCATCACCTACGCCATCCAGACGGTCGCCGAGGCCGGCGACAACATTGTCTCGGTGGCCAAGCTGTACGGTGGGACCTACAACCTGCTGGCCCATACCCTGCCACGCATGGGCATCCATACCCGCTTCGCCGCCCATGACGACATCGCGGCCCTCGAAGCGTTGATCGACGCACGCACCAAGGCGGTGTTCTGCGAGTCCATCGGCAACCCTGCCGGCAATATCGTCGATATCGCCGCACTGGCCGAAGCCGCCCACCGCCATGGTGTGCCACTGATCGTCGACAACACCGTGGCCACCCCGGTTCTGTGCCGACCGTTCGAGCATGGCGCGGACATCGTCGTGCATTCGCTGACCAAGTACATCGGCGGCCATGGCACCAGCATCGGCGGCATCGTCATCGACTCCGGCAAGTTCCCTTGGGCTGACAACAAGGAGCGTTTCGCCCTGCTCAATACGCCCGACCCTTCCTACCACGGCGTCACCTATACCGAAGCCTTCGGCCCCGCCGCCTTCATCGGCCGCTGCCGCGTGGTGCCGTTGCGCAACACCGGCGCCGCGCTGTCGCCGTTCAACGCCTTCCTGATCCTGCAAGGCCTGGAAACGTTGGCCCTGCGCATGGAACGCCACACCGAAAACGCGCTGAAGGTCGCCCATTACCTGCAGGCTCACGAACAGGTGGCCTGGGTGAAGTACGCCGGGCTGCCCGACCACCCCGAGCATGAACTGGCCCAACGCTACACCGGTGGCAAGCCCGCTTCGATCCTGTCATTTGGCATCAAGGGAGGCCAGGCGGCCGGTGCGCGCTTCATCGATGCGCTGCAACTGGTGGTGCGCCTGGTGAACATCGGCGACGCCAAGTCGCTGGCCTGCCACCCCGCCTCCACCACCCACCGCCAGCTCAACGATGAAGAGCTGGAAAGGGCCGGCGTGCCACGGGACATGGTGCGTTTGTCGATCGGCATCGAGCACAGCGACGACATCATCGCCGACCTGGCCCAGGCCCTGGAGGCCAGCCGCACCTGATGCATCCGCGCCCCACCCAATGCTGACGGCGGGCGCACCTTCACCGAGCCTGGACACCCCCGCAATGACCCTGTTCTACCTCAAGCTAATTGTCACGCCCCTGCTGATGTGGGCCATTTCCCTTGCCTCGCGGCGCTGGGGCGGCCTGCTGGGTGGGCTGCTGTCCGGCCTGCCGATCACCTCCGCGCTGGTGATGACCTTCCTGTGCCTGGAACAGGGCACGGCTTTCGCCTTGGGCGCATTGCCCGGCGCGCTGGGCGGCCTGGCGGCGGTGCAAGCCACCTATATGTTTTACCTGTTGGCCACACGCAGGCTCGGCATCGCCCAGGCCGTGCCGCTGGCGTTGCTGTTTTACGGGCTGGCTGCCTATGCGTTTACGCACTGGGGCAACCTGTACCTGTCGATTGCCGTGGCGCTAGTGCTGATTGGCGTACTGATACGCGCCAGCGGTCAAGAGCCCAAACCCGATACCCTGGCCCGCCCCAGGTACCGGTACTGGGAGATCCCGCTCAGAATGGTATCTGCCACGTCACTGCTGATGATCACCACCCGCCTGGCCAGCTGGCTGGGCCCGGCAACCAGCGGGATGCTGGCGCCGATTCCAGTGATTGCCTGGCCGCTGGTGGTGTTCGCCCATGTGCAGAATGGCCGGGCCGGCATGGCGGCCATGGTACGGGGCAATGCGATTGGGGCGGTGGGGGTGATTGCGTTTTACCTGGTGTTGGCAGCGTTGCTCGACACGTGGGGGGTTACCGTAGCCATCAGCCTGGCCATGCTCTGCGCCGTGGCGCTGACCGTCGGGCTGGCCACCGTATTGCGACGGCGCTGACAAGCCTGCGTGGGGTGGCTCAGCACTGCTCAGTCAAACGCCCCGTTCAACACTTCGTAGATAATCCCGGTTGCCGCAGCGACAAGTATCAGGTCCGCACCCGCCTGCATCCACTCATAGCCATCGTAGTGATGGCAACTGCCCCAGCAGGCGGCCGTCCAGCTTCTTGGCGATGCCGGGCGGTAGTGGCTTGCCACGCGCCAGGTTCTTCTGAATGCCGGGCGGCAATGCAGGCACCGGGCTCCAGTAACTGCGGTGGCCGCCAAGAATGCCCAGCACATCGCCGCGGTCGATGGACGGGCCACCATGCCAGTCGTTACCGCCCTTACCCTGCTTATGGCCACCTGCATTACCCTGGCCTTGAGCATGCTGTGCCTTGCCGTGCCCCTGCCCTTTGCCGTTACCTGGGTCGGCAAAGGTCTGGCCAGCGGCGAATGCCACTGCCAACGAAGTCAGCAGGGCTGTCGGGTGTGATGTTCTGGCCATGGGGACATCCTTACCGGGCCTCGTCACGCATGGCTACAGGGTTGCCCTGTGCGTCCGCCCACTGATCAAAACACCGACCAGCCAATCCGCGAACTCAGCAACTCCAGCGCCGCCATCCCGGCGAGGGAGTTGCCTGCCGCATTCAACTCCGGCGACCACACGCACACCGTGAATTGCCCCGGCACGATCGCGACAATCCCGCCCCCCACACCACTCTTGCCAGGCAACCCCACCCGATAGGCGAAGTTCCCTGCTTCGTCATACAGCCCGCTGGTGGCCATGATCGAGTTCACCTGTTGCGTCTGGCGTCGGGTCAGAATCTGCTCACCGCTGTGCTTGCAAAACCCATCGTTGGCCAGGAAACAGAACGCCCGGGCCAGATCCAGGCAGTTCATTTGCAGCGCGCAGTAGCTGAAATAACTGCGCAGCACAGCCTCTACCTCGTTATGGAAGTTGCCAAAGGACTGCATCAGGTAAGCCATGGCCGCGTTGCGCGCGCGAAATTGATATTCCGAATCCGCAACACGGGCATCGATCGAGATGTGGGGGTTGCCCGAGAGCCGTCGGACGAAATCGCGCATCGACAACGTGGGTGCTGCAAAGCGCGACTGGTTGATATCACAGATCACCAACGCACCCGCATTGATAAAGGGGTTGCGCGGGCGACCGCGCTCGAACTCCAGCTGCACCAGCGAGTTGAACGGCTGCCCCGAGGGCTCATGGCCAAGCCGCTCCCAAATGGCTTCACCGGAGTGCCCAATCGCCTGAACCAGGCTGAACACCTTGGAAATACTCTGCACCGAAAATGGCACCAGGGCGTCGCCCGCGCAGTGATAGCTGCCGTCATTGCCATAGACTGCGATACCCAACTGGTTCGCCGGCACATCGGCCAGCGCGGGAATGTAATCCGCCACTTTGCCCTTGCCGATCAAGGGACGTACTTCTTCAAGAATCTCGTTCAACAGCGTTTGCATGGAAGGCCCTGTATCAGTCCCCAGACGACGGCTAAGGGGTAGCCTTCTTGACGAAGGTCGAGCGGAAAAAATCACACACGCGGCAAGAAATGCCGCTCTACCCGGTAGCCCATGGCTCGATGCCATAACCTAGCCACGCTCGCCGAGGGATATCTGCAACTGCGCACCCTGGCACAGGTGAACCGCGACCTGCGCCTTGAAATGGATCGCGGGCAGCGTAAAGCCCTGCTCGTGCGCCATGGGGGTGAGGAATTCGTCGCGATTTTGCAGGTCAAGGACAGCGAAGAACTGCAGCGGATTGCTGAGCGCATTCGGGAACAGGTGGGTGCCGGGCTGTGTGGCGGTATGCTCGCCCTGTTTGTACCGGGCAACGACCAAGGCGAGCGCCAGCCACCGCTGTACTCACTTATTGGGCGTACTTCCTGGCCCCCGCCACACAGATCACAGCCCCCAGCGTCACCACCAGCATCAACCAGCTGACCTGCTCGTGCAGCAGCAACGCCGCCAGCCCAAGCCCCATGAACGGCTGAAACAGTTGCAGCTGCCCGACTGCCGCAATGCCACCCTGGACCAGCCCCCGGTACCAGAATACAAAGCCAATCAGCATGCTGAACAGCGAAACGTAGCCAAAGCTGAACCACGCCGGCGCACTTACCTTGGCAAAGGCATCAGGTGCCGGAAAATTAACGACCGTCAGCAGCAGCATGAACGGCAACGCCACCAGCAATGCCCAGCTGATCACCTGCCACCCGCCCAATGTGCGCGACAGCCGCGCCCCTTCTGCATACCCCAGGCCACACACAACCACCGCTGCCGTCATCAGCAGGTCACCCACCAACGACCCTTCGCCGCCATTCATCAACGCATAGCCCGCGACCAGCCCGGCCCCCATGAACGAGAACAGCCAGAACAACAGCCGAGGCCGCTCACCGCCCCGCAAAACGGCAAACCCGGCGGTGCACAGCGGCAGCAGCCCGACAAAAACAATGGAATGGGCAGAGGTGACATGCTGGAGCGCCAGTGCCGTCAGCAACGGAAACCCGATGACAACGCCCAGCGCTGTTACCGCCAATGACGCCAAGTCACCCCGCTTCGGCCGAGGCTGGCGCAGCACGATCAAAAACAGCGCACCCAACAAGGCGGCAATGGTAGCCCTGGCACAGGTCAGAAACGTCGGTTCAAAGTCCGCCACGGCCACGCGGGTTGCCGGCAACGAGCCCGCAAAAATGGCGACGCCTATGAAGCCGTTGACCCACCCGCTTGTTGTTCTTTCCATCATTCATTCCCCGATAAGCCAGGCGTCAGTACATCACTGACGGGCTCACCCAGGCCATGTACAATCCAATACAGTTCAACCGAACTGTTATGCACATTAATCCAGCACAGTTGAGGGTGCGATGAAACGCAGCGGCACGCGAATTCGAACGGTCATGGCCGAGATCCAGTCCAGGATCGCCTCTCGCACCTACACACCCGGCGCAAGAATCCCATCCGTCCGCGCCATGGCCCAGGCCATGCAGGTGTCGGTTTCTACCGTGCTTGAGGCCTATGAACGGTTAATGGCCGAGGGTGTACTCAGCTCTCGCCCCGGCTCCGGCTTTTACGTCGCAGGGCCAGTGGCGCCATTGGCACTGACCGAACTTGGCCCCAAACTGGATCGTGTCGTCGACCCGCTGTGGATCTCGCGCCAATCGCTTGAAACCTCCCTCGATGCGTTGAAACCCGGTTGCGGGTGGCTACCGCCTTCCTGGATGTACGAAGCGGGTGTGCGTAAAGCGCTGCGAATGGTTGCCCGTTCTGACGCGTCAAAACTGACGGAGTACGCTTCACCGCTTGGCTATCCACCGCTCCGGCAGTTCTTGTCGCGACGGCTGGCAGGCATCGGGGTCGAAGCCCCGCCTGAGCAGATCATGCTCACCGAGTCCGGCACCCACGCCATCGACCTGATTTGCCGTTTTCTGCTGGAACCAGGCGACACGGTGATGGTAGACGACCCCTGCTATTTCAACTTTCACGCACTGCTGAAAGCACACCGGGTGAACGTTGTGGGCGTGCCTTACACGCCGACCGGCCCGGACATCGATGCATTCGGCGCTGCCCTGCTCGCGCATGCGCCCCGGTTGTACATTACAAATTCCGGCATCCACAACCCGACCGGGGCCACCCTGTCGCCGGTCACCGCACACAGGCTGCTGAAGCTGGCCGACACCTCCAACCTGGTGATTGTCGAGGACGACATTTTCAGCGACTTCGAACATACGCCCGCGCCGCGCCTGTCTGCGTTCGACGGCCTCTCACGGGTCATCCAGATCGGCAGCTTTTCCAAAACCATCTCCGCTTCAATCCGCTGCGGCTACATCGCTGCGCGCGGTGAATGGATCGAGGGCCTGGTCGACCTCAAGATTGCGACCACCTTCGGCGGTGGGCGCCTGGCGGCGGACATCATCCACCACGCGATTACCGACAGCGGGTACCGAAAGCACATGGAGAGTGTGCGCCTTCGGTTGGCCGAGCAAATGGACAAAACGGTAGCCAGGCTTCAGGCGATTGGTATCAAACCCTGGATCATTCCCCAGGCTGGCCTGTACGCCTGGTGCCAGCTGCCGCTAGGCAAGGATGCCGCAACGCTGGCCAGGGCTTGTTTGAATGAAGGCGTGGTGCTGGCGCCCGGGAATGCCTTTAGCCAGTCCATGACTGCGGGAGATTTTCTGCGGTTCAACGTTGCGCAGTCAGGGGACGTCAGAGTCTATGACGTGTTGAAACGGGCACTGGGTGCCTAGTGGCCCGATCAATCCACCTCGCTACCTCGGTCAGCCGCTACCGAAGGCTTGCCTTGGTTGATTCGAGCGCCAAACATCGCGTGAACATTGGCGATCAAGTCCTCCATTGCGAATGGCTTGATCAACACGGCCGATGCGTTGCGCAATACCTCATCGTCAAACACTGAAGGGCTGGTGTAACCGGTCATGAAAATGACCGGTAACCCTTCACGCGTTTGTCGCCCGGATTTCGCCATCTCCCGGCCGTCGAGCCCTCCCGGCAGGCCGATATCAGTCACCAGCAAGTCGATGCGAGTGTCCGAAGCGAGCAGTTGCAGCCCGGCTTGGCTATCAGCGGCCTCGATAACCGTGCACCCCAAACCACTGAGCACTTCACTGACAAACAAACGCACAGAGGGCTCGTCATCCACAATCAGCACATTGCGGTCAGACCATTGGGTTGAAAAATCGGGGTGGATCTCTGCCGGGCCGGTGTTTTCAGGCTGCCCTTGATCGATTGGCAGGAAAAGCTGCACCCGGGTTCCTGCCCCTTCTTCGGAAGCAATCCTGACTTGCCCGCCCGACTGCTTGGCAAAGCCATATACCATCGACAACCCCAGCCCTGTGCCTTCGCCCATCGCTTTGGTAGTGAAGAACGGCTCGCACGCTTTCGACAGTGTTTCGGCCGACATTCCCATGCCATTGTCCGCCACACTGATGACCAGGTACGAACCCGGCTGCAGCTCGGCATCCAGGCCCGGGCCTGCCTCAAGGGCCTCGTTTGCCGTGGTGATGGTGATCTTGCCTGCACGCTTGCCAATGGCATCCCGTGCATTGATGCAGAGGTTCAGCAGCGAGTTCTCGACCTGGACCGGGTCTACCAGGCAGGTGGAAAGCTGCGCTTTCAAATCGACTTTCAGAAGAATCATTGGCCCGACGGTGCGCTGCACAAGGTCCTCCAGGCCGCCTATCAAGCCATTGACCTCCGTACGGGTGGCCTGCAAAGGCTGCCGGCGTGAAAATGCCAGCAACCGATGGGTCAGGGCCGCCGCCTTGTACGCTGCCCGGTGCGCGACCCCAATGTAACGCTCGACGTCCGCCAACCGCCCTTGCTTGCCGCGCAGCCTGGCCAGGTCCAGGCTGCCGGTGATGCCCGCCAGCAAATTATTGAAGTCGTGTGCGATACCGCCCGTGAGCTGGCCTATCGCTTCCATTTTTTGCGATTGGCGCAGCGCCTCCTGCGCGGCCTCACGCTGGGCCACGGCTTCGCTGATGCGCTCTTCCAGCGTGTGGTTGAGGTTCAAAAGCGCGGCCTCGGCCTGTTTTCTTGCAGTAACGTCTATGGAAGAACCGATGAGCCCTATGACGTTTCCCGCCTCATCGAGCAAGGGGGCCTTGACGGAGAGCCATGTCGTTGCAGAACCGTCCGGCATGTCGACCCGCTCTTCGACCTGCACAGCCTTGCCGCCACGCATGATCTGCTGGTCGGTCTGCATCACCTGACGCGCCTGGGCCTTGTCTTCGAGGAATTCGAGGTCCGTCTTACCCAGGTAGAATTCTGGCGGTTTGCCGATCAGTTGCGTTGCCCCATGGTTGGCAATGAGCATCCTGCCTTCCAGGTCTTTTGCATACACAACCCCAGGCACTGCGGCAGTAAAGGTACGCAACAACGCCGATACGCGATCTCGCTCAGCCTCAGCTGCCCTTCGCGACTCGATGTCCATGAGCACGCCCGGTAAGCGTATGGCCTGCCCCTCGGCATCCAGCTCCGCATGCCCGTTGGCTTCGATCCAGTGATACAGCCCGGCTTCGTTACGAACGCGATATTCACAACGGAACGTACCGCCTCGAGACATCGCGTCATGGATATCCCGGGAAACGCGCTCACGATCATCCGGGTAGATTGAGGTAAAGGCTTCAGCGATTGGAATGCCCGCTTCACACTTTTGAGCGGGAATGCCGAAAGACCGGGAGAAGCGTTCGTCTGCCGTTACCCGGTCGTTCGGAATATCCCAGACCCACATACCCACGACCGCAGCGGCGTCCAGCACCAGACGCAGTTGTTCGGACGAATGCTCCGCAACAACCTCGTTCGAAGACCGCACACCTGCCGCTGGCAGTGAGCCCAGCGGGTCGATCCCATCTTTATCCATGACTCACCTCTGTCGCTTGCTCCACATCATAGTCTCACGGGCGACAGAAACCGAATTGAACAGCCTGCCCGGTCACACGGCCTAACGCGGTGCAGCCCATTTGCGAGGAGCCCGATCATGATCGACCCCAAACATCCCGACCCGTACGTTGACGAGGTGCCACACAACCCTGGCGAACCGATACCCAAGCCTGAACCGGAGCAGGAGGCGCCTGATTGGCCAGACGGCCAGGTACCGCCGCAAGAGCAGTCCGACGGCTGAGCCTTGGGGCACACGCAAAAGGCCCGCGCCAGGGACGCGGGCCGTTCAGCGAAATGCCACGCCGGTGAACAGTGAACTGACCGCTTTCATCCCCAACTTCCTTTTGCGGTGAAGGTGAACATGCGACCAGGCCGGCACGGGCTGGGTTCATTCGGAGCGATTGCGCTGAACTTTGCCGTGCCTGCACGGCCTTCCCTTGAAACGGGAGGACACGTGATGACCCCATCGAGAGCGCTGCATGCCACGATCATTTGCCTGCAGGCCGGCAAGGTCTTGCTTGTACGCAAAGAGGCACTGGAATGGTCGCTGCCCGGCGGCAAGATCGACCCTGGGGAAACCCAGCATGAAGCCGCACGCCGTGAGCTGCAGGAAGAAACCTGCTTACCGCTTAGCGATGCCCAGTTTCTGGGCCATCACGTGCTTCAAGCGGAGGAGCACTGGGTGTATCGGATGGCTGTACCGCCGTCCCGGGTTCCCCAGCCATCACACGAGATAGTGGAGTGTCGCTGGTTCCTGATTCAGGAGGTGTCGCAACTCCAGATAAAACCGAGCAACGTCGAGCTGCTGCGGCGTGAAGGGTTCATCGCTGTCAAAGGGTGATTCGTCGGTCGAAATCCCGCCGGGCCGGACCCGGCAGGTATACCGCGACAGCGCCTGCGTCAGACAAGCGCCTCACGGCTGTGCTGACCGTCTACCAACCGCTGCAGACCGAGCGGGTTAGCGTTTTTCAGGGCATCGGGCAGCAGCACGTCCGGGTAATCCTGGTAGCACACCGGGCGCAGGAACCGGTCGATGGCCAGGGTACCGACCGAGGTACCGCGGGCATCGGAAGTGGCTGGGTACGGCCCGCCATGTACCATCGCATCGCATACTTCGACACCGGTCGGGTAGCCGTTGACCAACAGGCGCCCCGCCTTGCGCTGCAGAACCGGCACCAGCGCAGCAAAGCGCTGGAAGTCTTCCGGCTCGGCGATGAGGGTGGCGGTCAGTTGCCCGTGCAGGGCTTGCAGAGCGCGGCGCAGTTCGGCTTCGTCGGCCACTTCGACCACCACCGTGGCAGGCCCGAAAACCTCCTCCTGAAGTAACTCGTCGCCGTTGAGCAACAGGCTTACATCGGCCTGGAACAGCTGTGCCTGGGCCTGCTCGCCGGCTTGTTCGGCACCGGCCAGGTGGCGCAGGCCCGGGTGCTGGTGCAGGCGCTGCACGCCGCTGGCATAACTGCGCAAGGTACCGGCATTGAGCATGGTCTGCGCGGGCTGGTCAGCCAGTTGCGCGCCCAGTACCGCAACGAAGGCGCTGAACGCCTCGCCAGCGATGCCGATGACCAGCCCGGGGTTGGTGCAGAACTGCCCGCAACCCAGCACCACCGAGGCGGCCAATTCCTTGGCCACCTGCTCGCCACGGGCCTGCAACGCTGCGGGCAACACCAGCACTGGGTTGATGCTGCTCATTTCAGCGAACACCGGGATCGGTTGCGGGCGCGCCGCCGCCAGGTCGCACAGGGCACGGCCGCCCTTGAGCGAACCGGTAAAGCCCACGGCCTGGATCGCCGGGTGGCGTACCAGCGCTTCGCCGACACCGGCACCGTAGATCATGTTGAACACACCCGCAGGCATACCGGTTGCTACCGCTGCACGCTCGATGGCCTCGGCCACCCGCTCGGCAGTGGCCATATGGCCGCTGTGCGCCTTGACCACGACCGGGCAGCCGGCAGCCAGCGCTGCTGCGGTGTCGCCGCCGGCGGTGGAGAAAGCCAGTGGGAAGTTGCTGGCGCCGAACACGGCCACCGGCCCCACACCGGTGCGATACTGGCGCAGGTCGGGGCGTGGCAGCGGTTGGCGCTGTGGCTGCGCGCGATCAATGCGCGCCCCCAGGTAGTCGCCACGGCGCAGCACCTTGGCGAACAGGCGCATCTGGTTGCTGGTACGGCCACGCTCGCCCTGAATGCGCCCAGCCGGCAACGCGGTCTCGCGGCACACGGTGGCGACGAAGGTATCGTCCAGCGCATCCAGCTGGTCGGCAATGGCATCAAGAAACTGCGCGCGGCGCTCTGGCGCCAAGGCGTTGTACTCGGCAAATGCCGCTTCGGCCGCCAGTGCTGCGGCAGCCACCTCTTCAGGGGTGGCCTGGGCAAAGGCCAAAGGTAATGCTTCGCCGGTGCGCGCATCGAGGCTGTGCAGGCGTACGCTGCCGGCAGCACTGCGCTGGCCGCCAATGAAGTTGCTTCCAGACATGGTTGACTCCTGTAACAAAGAAAGAAGGCGCTAAGGCACTTCATGCAGGCCCTTGTAGGAGCGGCTTCAGCCGCGAACACCGGCGCAGCCGGTGCCATGCACCGCGCTGGGTTCTTCGCGGCTAAAGCCGCTCCTACAGGCTTTTCACCAGGCCTGGGCGAACCTGCCCGGACGCGGCTGCAATGCCGTTGCGCAGCGGTTGGCCAAAGGCGTCAAGGCTGACCTCGAAGGTATCGCCCGGGCGGGCCTGGATGCCGTCGGCAAACGACAGCGTGGCGGTACCCAAATAATGCACATGGATATCGCCAGCTCGCAGAAACTGGCCGTACTTGAAGTGATGGAACTCAAGGTTCTCGAAGCTGTGGCACATGTTCTGCTCGCCCGAAAGAAACGGCTTGCTCCACAGCTCCTGGCCATCTCGCAGGATGCGGCTGGTGCCTTCCAGGTGGGCCGGTAAAGCACCCAGGCGCAGCTCTGGGCCGAAGCTGCAGGCACGCAGCTTGGAGTGCGCCAGGTACAGGTAATTGCGCCGCTCCATAACATGGTCGGAGAACTCGTTGCCCAAGGCGTAGCCCAAGCGGTAAGGCGTGCCGTCGGCACCGATCAGGTAAAGCCCGACCAACTCTGGCTCCTCGCCCGCATCTTCGGCAAAGGCCGGCAGCGGCAGGTCGGCGCCGGGGCGCACGACGATGCCGCCGTCGCCTTTGTAGAACCACTCCGGCTGCGCCCCCTCTTCACCCGCTGGCGGTCGCCCGCCCTCTAGCCCCCACTGGAACATGCGCATGCTGTCGGTCACGGCACCTTCGGCTTGCTGCTGGTGCATCTTGTCGCGGGTGGCGGCGCTGCCCAGATGGGTAAGCCCGGTACCGGTAACCAGGCAGTGAGCCGGGTCTGGATGGTCCAGCGGTGGCAACACACGGCCTTCGGCCAACAGGGCCAAGTAGTCGTGGCGCTCGCCCAGGCCGGCGGCCTGCACTTCGCTGGCCAGGTCACGACCTGCGGCAATGGCCTGCAACGCCAGTTCACGGGTGCTGTTGGCGCCAGATACTTCAAGGGCGTACTCGCCTTCCACCACGCCCACACGGCGCTGGCCGCCAGCGGTTTCGAATTGAATCAGTCGCATGCTTGTGCTCGCTTATCGGTTGCAAGAATTAGCGGGAGGCCTCGGCCGCCCGCGTGGAAGCCAAGCGCTGGCGGCGCTCCAGGCGGTTGTAGACCACGCCCGTGAGCAACACCCCGCACAGCATCACCAGCGCCAGGAAATACAGGCCCGACGACAGCTGCCCGGTGTATTCCTTGAGCGCGCCGATGCCGAACGGGCCAAGGTAGCCGCCAAGGTTGCCGATCGAGTTGATCAAGGCGATGCCCGCCGCCGCGCTAGCACCGGAGAAGAACCGCCCCGGCAGCGTCCAGAAGATGGCCGTGCAGGAGAACAGCGCGAACGCCACCAGGCACAGCGCGGCCAACTGCAGCACAGGCATGGTCAGCCAGGCGCTGAAGAACAGGCCGATGGCACCCAGTGCGTACAGCAGACCAAGGTGGCCATAGCGATCGTTGAGGCGGTCGGAGCTGCGTGGCACGATCAGCAGGCCGATGATGCCGAACAGGTAGGGCACCGCCGAGACAAAACCGGTGACCAGGTCACTGCCGCCAAACTGGTGGATCAGCGTGGGCAGCCACAGGCCCAGGCCATAAATGCTCAGGGTCATCGGCAAGTAGAACAGCGCCAGCAACAGCACCCGGCCATCTTTCAGGGCATGCAGCGGGTTGCCATGACGGGTCTGGCCGAACTCGCGCAGGTCGTTGGCCAACTGCTCCTGCAGCCAGTTGCGTTGCTCGTCGCTGAGCCAGCGCACCTTGGCAGGCCCGTCCGGTAGCAGGCGCAGCGTGGGCCAGGCCAACAACACCGCCGGCGTGCCGATGCAGATGAACAGCCACTGCCAGCCATGTAGGCCGTAGATGCCCTCAAGCCCCAACAGCGCGCCGGACAACGGCCCGGTGATCAGCATGGCCAGTGGCTGCGAGAGGATGAAGAAGCCCAGGATCTTGCCGCGATGGCGCACCGGGTACCACTGGGTGATGTAGTACAGCACGCCAGGGAAGAAGCCTGCCTCGGCGGCCCCGAGCAAGAAGCGCATCACGTAGAAGCCGTTAGGCCCGGTGACAAACGCCATACCAACGGTGATCGCGCCCCAGGTCACCAGGATACGGGCGAACCACCGACGTGCGCCAAAGCGATCGAGCAACAGGTTGCTCGGCACCTCGAACAGAAAATAACCGATGAAGAACAGCCCGGCGCCAAGGCCATAGGCAGCGTCACCCAGGCCGATATCGGCGCCCATGTGCAGCTTGGCAAAGCCCACCGCCGAGCGATCGACATAGGCCACCAGGTAAAGCAGAACCAGAAAAGGGATGAGTTTCAGTGTGATCAGGCGGACGAGCCGCTGCTCCTGAATCATGGCGATGTCTCCAATTGTTCTTGTAATGGGCACAGCACCTGGCCGGGGCTTTTTGGCAGACCGCTAACCTGGCGAATCGATCATATAGTATTACTATTTAAAACAACAACCCTTCACAGATGCCTTTTTAGTCGGTAGAGTCAGCCACATAACGACAAATAGTAATACTAATTAGGTGTCCCGCCATGTCTGATAAAAAACACCCCCTGCGCTCTGCCCAATGGTTTGGTACCGCCGACAAGAACGGCTTCATGTACCGCAGCTGGATGAAGAACCAGGGCATCCCGGACCACGAATTCCAGGGCAAGCCGATCATCGGCATCTGCAACACCTGGTCGGAGCTGACCCCGTGCAACGCCCACTTCCGCAAGATTGCCGAGCATGTGAAAAAGGGCGTGCTGGAGGCTGGCGGCTTCCCGGTGGAGTTCCCGGTGTTCTCCAGCGGCGAGTCCAACCTGCGCCCCACTGCCATGCTCACCCGCAACCTGGCGAGCATGGATGTGGAAGAAGCGATTCGTGGCAACCCGGTAGACGCCGTGGTGCTGCTGACCGGCTGCGACAAGACCACCCCGGCGCTGCTGATGGGCGCTGCCAGCTGCGACGTGCCAGCGATCGTGGTTACCGGTGGGCCGATGCTCAACGGCAAGCACAAGGGCAAGGACATTGGCGCCGGCACCATCGTCTGGCAGATGCACGAGGCCTATAAAGCCGGCCAGATCGACCTCAACGAGTTCCTCTCGGCCGAGGCCGGCATGTCGCGCTCCGCGGGCACCTGCAACACCATGGGCACCGCGTCGACCATGGCCTGCATGGCCGAGGCGCTGGGCACCTCGCTGCCGCACAACGCCGCCATCCCGGCGGTGGATGCACGGCGCTATGTACTCGCCCACCTGTCGGGCATGCGCATTGTCGACATGGTCCGCGAAGACCTGCGCCTGTCGAAGATCCTCACCCGCGAAGCTTTTGAGAACGCCATCCGCGTCAACGCCGCCATTGGTGGTTCGACCAACGCCGTGATCCACCTGAAGGCGATTGCCGGACGCATTGGCGTAGACCTGCAACTGGAAGACTGGACCCGCGTCGGCCGTGGCACCCCTACCTTGGTCGACCTGCAGCCCTCGGGCCGCTTCCTGATGGAAGAGTTCTACTACGCGGGCGGCCTGCCGGCGGTCATCCGCCGCCTGGGCGAACATGGCCTGCTGCCCAACCCAACCGCGCTGACCGCCAACGGCAAGAGCCTGTGGGACAACTGCCAGGCTGCCCCGCTGTATGACGAAGAAGTCATCCGCCCGATCGACAAACCGCTGGTGGCCGATGGCGGCATCTGTATCCTGCGCGGCAACCTGGCGCCCAAGGGCGCGGTACTCAAGCCATCGGCGGCAACACCGGCACTGATGCAGCACCGTGGCCGCGCCGTGGTGTTTGAAAACTTCGAGGACTACAAGGCACGCATCAACGACCCTGAGCTGGAGGTGGACGCCAACTCGGTGCTGGTGATGAAGTACTGCGGGCCCAAGGGCTACCCGGGCATGGCCGAGGTCGGCAACATGGGCTTGCCCGCCAAGCTGCTGGCCCAGGGCGTGACCGACATGGTGCGTATTTCCGACGCCCGCATGAGCGGCACCGCCTACGGCACCGTGGTGCTGCACGTGGCGCCCGAGGCGGCGGCAGGCGGGCCATTGGCAGTGGTACGCGAAGGTGACTGGATCGAGCTGGATTGCAAGGAAGGCCGGCTGCACCTGGACATTTGCGCCGAGGAACTGGCCGGCCGCCTGGCCGACCTGCAAGCCCCGCCGCAGTTGATCAGCGGCGGTTATGCGAAGCTGTACCTGGACCACGTGATGCAGGCGGATGAAGGGTGCGACTTTGACTTCCTGGTTGGCTGCCGCGGCGCGGCAGTGCCCAAGCATTCGCACTGAGGCTGAGGGTGGTGGGGGCGTCAAAGGGTTTGGCTGTGGATGCTTTGCGCCTGTGAGATCGAGCGCCGCGCGGGCGGCGCTCGATCTCACAGGCGCTGCACATGCCACGTCGAACCACCTGCCGCCCGAACATCTCAAAACAGCGCCCCCCCGAACACAAGGCCGCCCCTCACCCACTAATGCTATGATGCCCACCCCGCCCGAAGGACCACCCGCGCCCCCCATGAACTACCGCCAGCCCACCACGCGCAAAAGCATGCATGCCACCCTGGTCCAGGACCTCGGCCTGCAAATCGTATCCGGCCAACTCGCACCTGGGCAAAAGCTGCCCTCCGAGGCCAGCCTGTGCGAAAGCTACGCGATCAGCCGGCCAGTGTTTCGCGAAGCGATGCGCGCCCTTACCGCCAAGGGCCTGGTCGAAGCCCGCCCGCGGGTCGGCACCCTGGTGCGGCCCCGCCAAGACTGGCACATGCTCGATCCCGACGTGCTGCACTGGCTGATGCAGGCCACCCCGCAAAAAGACTTCTTCAACACCTTGTCCAGCGTACGTTGGGTCATTGAACCCGCCGCCGCCGCACTGGCCGCCACCAACGCCACCGCCGAGGATGTCGAGTCGATCGGCGAGGCCTACCAGCGCATGGAAGCTGCCCGCACCCATGAAGAGCGCCTGCAACCCGACCTGGACTTCCATGCCCGCATCGCCGACGCCACCCACAACGACCTGCTGGCCTACCTGTGCAACATGCTGTCAATGGCCCTGCGCGAATCGGTGCGCTATTCCAACCAGCGGCCAAACTTTGACCAGCTCGCCCTGCCCCGGCACAAAGCGATCCTTACGGCAATCCAGAACGGCGACGCGCTCGGGGCGCGGCATGCATCGCTGGTACAGCTTGAAGATGCACGCGTGGCGTTGAGCAAGGTGTTGGGGCAAGACCCGACTAGCTGAGCATGCGAGCGGAAATCCAACCTGGAGATCACGGCTCTCGCTCGTCAAGGCGACTTAACCGGACGCTTACTTTTGTGGGGCCTCTTGCAAAGCCTAGAACACAGATGGCGGCCATAGTTACCCCCCACTTCCTCGCAACAATGTACGCGGCGCCACCCCAAAAGCCTTCCGAAACGCATGGCTATAATGCGAAAAATCCGTAAATCCAAACTCCAGCGCGGCCTGCGACACACTCCTAACCTGCCCACACTCAATCGCCGCGCGGCTAGCATTCAGCCGCTCCTTCCAAATCTCGGCAACCGGCGACTTCTGATGCCGAGCAAACGCCCGGGTCACCGTCCGCGTCGACACGTGGTGCGCCACAGCAATCGTCTCGATGGACAGCTCCGGCTCAGTCAAATGCTGCTGAATGTAGCTCATCATCCGTCCATACAAATCCAGCTCTTGATGGGTGGTTTTTAGGTCCTGCAGCTCCAGGCTGAGCACCAGCAAATCAATAATGGTGTTGGAATAGCGCTGAGAGATCCCTTCCCCCTCCAGCAGAGCCACTGAACTGGCCGCCTGGCCAATCATCTGCCGCAGGGGATAACGCCGGGCCGTGCTTCGTCCAGCACCAGCGCGGTAATTTCGCCGATGCGGGGCAGGCGCTGGGCGAGCAGTGGGCGAGGGATGCGGATCAGGTGGTTTTCGGTACCACCGAGGCTGAAGCGGAACGGTTGGGTTGCGTCATAAAGAAACAAATTACCTGCCGTGAGGCTGGCTTTGCGGGTGTGCTGTTCGATTTCGCCGTGGCCGTCGAGGGTCAAACCGAGCCAGATGTCTTCGGCGGGGTCGCTGCGCAAATGGTGCTCGGAGCGCACCCAATGGTGCAGCGGTGACGACAGGGTGGTGAGATCCAGGGGGCCAATTTCGTTGAACTGCAGCACCCCTTCAAAATCGCTCTGCGACGAGGGTTTGCTATCTGCCGAAAGGCAATGGCGGCAGACCACTTCTCGCCAGTACTCGAAGCGACGAGCGGGTGAAACTGCGAGGGTGGAATACTGGTTGGTCTCAGCCATGATGGCGCTCACCTTGATGCAACTACGGGAGATAATGGGGCACTGTAACCGCCGGTGGTACACGCAATAAACACGCCAGTGGCCGACGTCGGCGCGAAGGTGCCTATGCCGTGATTGCTTCTGCGCGAACCTCTTAACAGCATCAACTCCCCTCTCCATTTCAGGGCACAAATCCGGTTTGGCGTTGTGCGCCGCACCATTGCGGTTCGTGGGCAAGCGGATGTTTTCGCCCTGTCTTTTCCAACCAAACGGTTGGCCTTCCTAACAAAGCGGGGCTGGCAAGTCCTGCCTAACTTTGGCCTTACGGCAATTCAGCAACCCATGCCGATGAGGTGAGCCCATGCAGTTCAAACAACAACAGCAAGTGGTCGACGAGTTCAAGTGGCTGCATATGCGCGACCTGGCACCCGAAGAGAACCTCCTGAGCAGCCAGCCCGTCAAGCCGGGCGATCGTGTCGCCGGCCTGATGCTGCGTGCGGCTGAAGGGGGCGGTAGTTCAGGCATCGACCGCGCGGGCATTATCGAAGCGAGTGACGATCCGCGATACAAGCCAGGCGATGCTCAATGGCTGGGGAGTGGATGAAAGCCATTGGGACAGGCTTGCACAAAAGGCGAGACCCAACGGCGACTGGCTTATCTCTCCATACAGCTCCTCACAGAGCGGCGCCGTCCAGCGCCCATTACCTGGCCGACTAGACGACCTCCCGGCGTCGGCGCGAGGCATAAGCCATCTGACTGAGCACTGCCGCGCGCCCATCGGGATCCTCGGGCAGGGCCACCTGGTCGTCCAGTTCGGACACCCAGGCCTGTGGTAGCCCGCCCATCACTCCTTCCTGCACCACCACGACTGCGCATACAGCACGCCGTCGATCTCTTCTATCCCGTTGATGTTGATACCAAGCTGGGCCATGCCGTTGACCTTGGCATCGTGCAGTCGAGGGATGATGTCTGGCCCTGGAGAAAAGTCATTTCATCCCACGAAAAAATGGGAGCAATAGAGACGAGAGCAGATCACACTTATAAATACTTCGAGATAACCCGCCAATCGGTTGCGGACTCCAAGGCCCGACTGTCTAAGCTTCTGGTAGTGTCGATGACGATGAAAGGCATGAGTTTTCTCCAGGCAACAAAATACCGCCGGGTGGCGGTTGGTTTGTGAGCGCTCCATGAACCCCACATTTCAAGCGCTTATCTGATGTTCGATGCGAACGCAGAGTCCGTGCGACGCTCACTATGCCTGCAAGGAACCGCTGCCTCGAAAAATCTGGCAGCTAGCAGCCAAGAGCGGCCCTTTCACACCTGGAATCATTTTGCGAGGTTCGGTCCATGAAAAGCGCACGAAAACTGTTTGCAATGGCGTTGGCAGTATCGTTGGTGGCTCCAGGTTACCTGCTGGCCGCCACCGATACCATTCGCCAGCTCAGCGACCACATCCTGCTCTGAAGGCCATGAACCGAGGCAAGAACCAAGCCGGGGCTGGTGGCCAGCCCCGGCTTTTTTCGGCCCGGTGAAAACCCTGCCAAGAGCAAAACACCGGGCCAATTTCAAATTAGCACGGCACTCGACTACCCTCGACCTGCGACATCCTGCCGCACCCTTGATAGCGATGACGCCGGCACAGTCGATGCGCCAGGCCTGAGTCAAACTGTCGCACCTGACAGCTACCGACACTTACATAGACTCCGGCTTCGAATAAAAAACCTGAGAGGTCGGTCATGAAAAAAACATTTGCAATGCTTGCCTGCCTGGCACTCGCCAGCGTGGCCCAGGCGGCCCAGGAGCCAGAGGCGGTGTTCAACCGCGCCTGCCAGATGTGCCACAACGGCCAACTGCCCATGGCCCCGAAAAAGGGCGACCAGGAAGCCTGGAAGCCTCGCCTGGCCAAGGGCAACGACGTACTGGTCAAGCATGTCACCGAAGGCTTCAACGCCATGCCACCGCGAGGCCTGTGCATGGACTGCACCGCCGAGGATTACCAGGCAGTGATCGACTACATGTCCAAGTGATGCGGCCACCCGTGCCGTGCCCGGCACCGCACGGGTGACACCCCTAACGGCGCTCCGCCCGGCGCCAGGCCCTTAGCCACAGGCACAGCAGCATCCCCAACAACAACGCCACGATCATCGTGTCCAGGACCAGGCCGTAGCCCCGAGCTCGCAGCAACGCGCCGAACAGCGGCGGCCCCAGCGCGAAGCCCGCAAAGAACCCCACCGACAGCAGGCTCGCCGAAGCCGCCGGCGCGCCGAATGCGCGATCGCGCAGGACCATGCTCATGGCCACCGCGTTGGTCGCCACCGCCGTCAACCCCATGCCGATGCTGCCGACCCAGAGCCAGATCCAGGCTTGCGGCGTGGCCCGGCTCAGGCTGAACACCGCCAGCGCCGCCAACGCGCACAGCGCACCCAGCATCAGGCTCTCGTCGCGCAGCCGCGCCGCCAGGGGTGTCAGCAACACCCGCGCGACGATGCCCATCACGCCGAACACCGCCACCAACGAACCCGCCAGCACCGCCGGCACCCCCTGGGCACGGGCGAACACGCCCAGGTAGGTCACGAACGATGACAGGGCGATGGCCACGCTGCACTGCACGGCCATCAACAGCGCCAGCCCGGCCGAGGGCCGGCACAGGGTGGTCGAGGCGCCGCGAGCACGGCCCGGTAAGCCCGGTAGATGACGCCAGACCGTCCAGCCCAGCAGCAACGCCAATGGCGCGAACAGCACCAGCGCCACCCGCCAGCCCAGGTACTGGGCCAACAGCGGCAAGAGTAGCCCCGCGAACAGCGCCGACACTTGCACGCCGGCCTGTTTGAAACCCACGGTCGCGGCCCGCTCGGCCACGGGAAACTGTTCAGCGATCAGCAGGTTGGTGGCCGGGTTGGCCAAGGCCTGGGCCACGCCACACACGGCCAGCGCCAGCACCAGCCCGAGAAACCCCGGCAATACGCCAGCCAAGGTGTAGGCCGCGGCGCAACAGCCGAATAACAGCCCCAGCGCCCGACGCCCGCCCAGCCGTTCGACGATGGCCCCGGCGCCCAACGACAGTAACGCAGCCAGGCCAAAAGCGCTC